>NZ_CAMTTF010000010.1 GCF_947077765.1 Salinibacter grassmerensis
TGGATCGACGGGCCGAGTGAGGACCTGGAAGACTTCGAGGCCGAAAACATGGACAGCCTCTTCCGCGACGCCGATGGGGACCTGACGTACCTGGCCCTCAGTGACTTTCGGCTCGAGCGCACCATGGAGAATTGGCCTCGCATCAGCTTCAACTCTACGAAGCAGCACACGGCGGAAGAAGATACCTGACGCACATGGGCACAAATTGTATGTAGAGGAGGACGTGGGAGAGAGCAGGCAAGCTCATTGTCGGCCAGGGTTGGAGCACGTCTAGCATCTACAACTGGCTTCCATCGATCAAGCGGTACAGGCGGCTTACTCGGTCTGGGCGGATCTCCCAGATGCTTCTGCGGAGACTCACCTCAGAGGTCGAGCAACTCCAGCCAGTCCCCGACGCCTTGCTTCGTCCTGGAAGTAGCGAGGACTTTGGCAAGAAGGTGCTTTCTGTCCCATTTCGCCATGGACTTCTATCCCTTAGAGAGATCCTCTGAGACCGAGAGAATCTCGGCGGGTTTTTCCTAACGTTCAGAGCCAGGCGTCCAGCGTCCGTTCTCCCACATGGACACCATCATGGACACCATCCCCTGGGGAACGTCGAGCGGGCCAGCCAACTGCTTTGACCCAAGAACTGCTTTTACCCAGAACTGCTTTTACCCAGAACTGCTTTTACCCAGAACTGCTTTTACCCAGAACTGCTTTTGCCCAGAACTGCTTTTGCCCAGAACTGCTTTTGCCCAGAACTGCTTTTGCCCAGAACTGCTTTTGCCCAAGAGATATGCGGTTTCGAATCGTACAGAGAGCCTCCCTATCGAGGTTTAGGGAAGAGATTGGGGGGCACCTGTACCCACGGTCAATCTAGAAACAGCCTTGCCTGGGGGCGTGGGGATGATCCTTCGTCTTCTTCAGCATCCTCATTGGTGTTTTCTTGCCCAACCGCTTCTATACGACGAACATTCGCGTCTGATGGACTGGTCGTTCCTGCAGCGCCAACAGGCAGGGGCGGTCGGGGAAAAGCCCAGGACTCTCGCCCTTGACGAAGCGACTCAAGCGCAAGAAACTCTCCTTCAACCCAGTCCAGCGCGTCGTCCATAGCATGACGGCTCTTTACGTTAGAAGTATTTTTCCCCAGAAAGTCTTTACGAGAGAACTTTACCCAGAGTTCTTTCCTGACTGTGTCCCCCGGCCTGAGACGGCCTGAATCCTTTCCGGGATTTCCCGCGCAAATGGAAAACCATTGTCAGCAGAGGCGATTGGCACAGCACTGCGAATTACACGGCACTGCGGTTTGCACGGCACTGCGGTTCCCGCCCTGGTCGCTCCTCTGTCAATAATCTCGTAGCTGAAGTGTCCTCTGACGACCCTGTTGTCTCGTCTGCACTCGTAGACCGGAGTCCGGTGTACTACGGGTGGGTCGTGCTCTCCGTATCGACGCTGGGCATGGCGGCGACCCTCCCTGGCCAAACGGCAGGTATCTCCTTGTTCATCGACGCATTTATTGAAGACCTGGGACTGTCCCGATCGGTCGTTTCGTGGCTTTACACGGTTGCGACGGTTCTCGGCTCGCTTGGGCTCCCGCTAGCGGGGCGCTTGGTCGACCGATATGGGCCGCGCCGCATGGCCGTAGCCATTGTTGCGCTGTTTGCGGTAAGCTGCGTAGGAATGAGCCGAGTGTCCAGTTGGATTGGCGTGTTTGTGGGATTTGTGTGCCTGCGAGGGTTTGGCCAGGGAGCACTCAGCCTTGTCAACAATCATGCAGTGAACCTGTGGTTTGAACGGCAGCGCGGGTTGGCCGTCGGCACCTTAGGCCTGGGGATGGCTGGGGCCACGGCTCTCTTCCCTCCACTTATGGAAGTGGGGCTTCAGGCTTACGGCTGGCAGACGACGTATCTGATCATGGGGGGACTGCTGGGGGCAGTCATGCTCCCGATCACCACGCTTTTTTACCGGGACGCGCCGGAGCACTACGGGCTCTCCCCCGATCCGACTAGATACGGCGCTGGTGAGGAGGTCAAGCCAATCACCAATTCATCAGACTCCGACTCATCGGCCGATAAGACTGTTGGGGGCATTGCTCCAGAGGTGGCATATAGGACCTGGACGTTCTGGCTCTTCACGGGTGCTGGCGTCTGCACCGCAGGTTTAGGAACGGGCCTTCTTTTTCACCACTTCTCGATTCTTGAAGAGGTAGGCGTGACGCGCGGCCTCGCTGCTCAATTCTTTGTCCCGCTTGGAGTCGTGACTGGTCTCTTCAACGTGGGCACCGGCTGGCTCATCGACCGCTACCCGCCTCGTCTTCTCCTTAGCGGACAGTTGCTTCTGTTCGGGGCCATGATGGGACTGTTGCCCGTTGTCGACACGGCCCCCGAGGTGTGGGCATATGGTGGCGTGTTTGGTGTCGCGCAAGGCATGCAAGGGGCACTTCTTGGTAGCGCCTACGCTCACTACTTCGGACGGGCGTACCATGGCACTATCCGTGGCCTGGCGAACACGATCTTTATTGGCGGCACGGCAATTGGCCCAGGATTGCTTGCGCTGGGGCCGGACTTCCTCGGTGGCTTTGCGACGGTCCTATGGATTTGCGCACCGATTCCGCTTGGACTTGCGGCGATGGCGTTAGTCGGATGGGCCGTAGGGTGGGATGCAGAGGTGCTCCCTGCGGAGCCTGTAGGCGAAGCAAAAGTGTAATGTGAATCAGGGGTTGAGCGCGAGGATCAACATCGTGGAAAACTAGGGGGCCAAAGTGCCTGGGGCCAAAGCGGATGGCAAACCGATCGTTTTTGTTCGTTTGCTACTACTACTTCTACTCGGCCCACTCTCTTCGGGTGGGCTTTATCACACAGGCGATTCGGGCCGGGAAGGCCGAATGGAGCGTCAAGGAGCACTCCGGCCACGCCTCTTGGGAGACGTTCAATCAGTACGTCGAAGAAGCGGGGACCTTTCAGGACAATCCGGCTAAGGACATCGGGTTGTAGCTGCTAGCAGAACGCTTCCAACTACAAAGCCTTTCTCCGTGGAGTAGCCATCATATAGGCGACGTTCCTATTGCCCCTTGTCGAGCAGCCATCGGTACAGGTCGGCAGAGGCGCGAAACGTAGTTTCTCTCAGATCTTGTACCGCTTGAGCAGGGTCGATGAGACCCTTCTGAGCGGCCGCTCCGAGAACACCGATCGTTCCGGTGACGGATACGCCGCGCTTTCTGGCTACGGTGCGCCCGGCTCGCTCGTCGATGAGAAGAAGACCTGCTTCCTCCCGCACTGCCAGCAAGATGGCCTCGCGCTCACCGAGATCGAGGTCTTGCAGGTCTCCACCCTGTTCTTTGCCAGAATGTCGACTGTCAGTATCCGATTCAGCTGTTTCCACCTTCATCCAAGAGGGATAAGCAGAAATTCGCTCTTGAACCACTTCTGGGGCTCTGGGATGAACCAGTTCTCGGTGGACCGTCTCCGAGATTATAATTTCCCCATACAGCTGGACGACCACCTCCTCCCTTCCGATAAGCACCAGATAGCTGATCGGGGAGGTGTCACTTACGACGGTCACAGGTTGAAGTCTCTATGGCGACGTGGAAAGACTTGACCTCGGTATGTAGAGCTACCGATTCGACGCCTTTAGGGCCGCCTCCAGATCCTGCTCCAGCTCTTCTTCGGAGTAGTCTAAAAGCGCTCCCTGCTCTTTGAGAAACGCCTCCGTTTCCATGCGCGTCTCGTGGCCAAGGAGTCTCCGCACTTCTCCAAGCGTGAGCGAGTCTTCGCGGTAGGCCTGTGCGACGAGGGATTCGAGCGCACGCCGCGAGAGATCCCCCCATCGCTCTTGCAGCTTGCGAGCGAGATCTTCAGGAAGGGAGAAGGCCACGTCCATTGTAAGAGGAGAGACTGATGGATGATTGTCGATATAGTCAGAACCGAGAGAAGCCTGCTATGGTTCTCTCAAACCTCTAGCCAGACTGAGCTGCTCCCAATTTCTGTGCCCGGGTGAATGTTAGACCGGTGTCAGGGTGAGAGTGGAATTCCTCACTTGCATGGCTGCAAATTCCGCCGGTGTTTGGTATTCGAATGAGCTATGGGTACCCTCCTGGCAGGCTTTACCGCGCAGGCGATACGCGCAGGCAAACCTGAGCGCCGCGTCAAGGAACACCAAGGCCACGCCTCGTGGGAGACGTTCAACCTCTGCGCCCGAGGAGGCGGAGACCTTTCAGGACAATCCGGCTGAGGATATCGGGCTCTAATGAGAAGAACTCCACCGGCTTTCTCCTCCCTTCCTCGTCAGGGCAGTGGGCAGGCCGAAAGCTTCTAACTGCTAGGCTTAATTTTCCTACCGGATATGTTCTTTGATCTCATTCCGGAGCGGAACCATGTGCAGGCGGCTTATAACACCCAGTTGAAAAGGTAGCCGAGGGCGACGATCGAGACACCGACCGTCCCAAAAAAGGTCGCCAAAAGGCGCGTCTGCATCGCCTTTTTCAGCATCATTGCCTCCGGCAGCGACAGGCCTACCACCGCCATCATGAACGCCATGGCCGTCCCCAGCGGAATCCCCTTCGCCACCAGCGCCTGCACAACCGGGATGATTCCCGACGCGTTTGCGTACATGGGCACGGCAAGGACCACCGACAGTGGGACCGCCAACGGGTTGCCCCCTGACAGATACTGTTCAAAGAACCCGGTGGGCACGAATCCGTGGATGCCGGCCCCGATGGCGAGGCCCGCCAGCACGTAGGGCGCAATGTCGGTCACAATGCCCATCGCCTCTCGCGAGACCGACGGCAGGCGCTCCCACAGCGAACGTGTATCGGACTCCGCCTCTTCGGTCTTGTTCTCGGCGATCTCCCACACCCAGTCCTCCACGAAGCGCCCCAGGCCCATACGGCCCAGAGCCCATCCCAGTACGGTGCCCAGGACAATGCCGCTAGCGGCATAGAGGAGCGTCACCTGCCGCCCAAACAGGCCGATGAAGAGAGCCAGGGCCACCTCGTTCACCAGCGGGGATGTGATCAGGAACGAGAGCGTTACGCCCAGCGGGATGCCCCCCTGCAGAAACCCGATAAAGAGCGGGATCGACGAGCAGGAGCAGAACGGGGTGACCGCCCCAAAGCCTGAGGCCACCAGGTGCTCGCTGCCCCGTAGCCGCCCGGAAGCGATCCACTCCCGCACCCGCTCGACCGGCAGGTACGCATTGATGAGGCCCATCAGGTGCGTCACCGCAACGAGGAGCAGCCCAATCTTCGCTGTCTCGTAGACAAAGAAGTGGAGGGACTCCCCCCAGTGGGACGACTCGGACAGTCCGACGAGGCCGTAGATGAGACCATCGGCGAAAGACTCAAGCATAACGGATCGCAAGGGATCGTCTGGTCAAGCGCAACTTGGGAAGTAGGCTCCGGCGCGGTCCTCACGCCGACAGGAGATCGGTCAGTTCGTTGACCGACGGGGCCTGCCCGGCCACCTCCACCTCCCCGTCAATGACGAGGGCCGGCATGCTCATCACGTTGTACTGCATGATCTCCTGCATGTCCTCGATTTTTTCGACGGACGCATCGCTCCCTGCCTGCTCGACCGCCTCGTGGACGCGGCGTTCAAGGGTCTGACAGGAAGCGCATCCGGTGCCGAGTACTTTGATGTCCATAGTTCTGCGTAGACTATATTGAAAAATATCGATATAGTGTGGTAAAAAAGAGAGCAGGTGCTCTCACCTGCGCTTGCAGGGGCTTCAGGCAAGTGCTTCTGCCTCCTCCCCCACGTCGCGAATCGTGCGGAGCCGGTCCATGAGAGCCGCCAGTCCAGTAAATGCCTCCGCGTTCACGCGATGGTACACGAAAGTTCCTTCCTGGCGACTCTGGATGAGCCCAGCCTCCCGAAGCACCTTCAGGTGGTGGGAAATCGTTGGCTGGCTGAGATCAAACTCGTCCTGCAGTTCGCAGACGCAGACTTCCCCTCCTCCGTGGTAGATCAGGTCCACCATGCGAAGACGCACCTCACTCGAAAGCGCCTTAAGGCGCGTGGTGTGCCGATCGATCTCCGCGTCCGGAAGGATCTCGTGCGGCGTTCCCCCGCAGTGACACTGGGCCATGGGACGAATCCGTTGGAATGAAGGCAACTTGGTGTAATTTCGATACTATATAGACAACCGTCTATACAGTATTCGTCCCCTCAATGGATATTCACCTCTCCTGTCCGGGAACCGGTCGCGTCCGGTCAATGCCCTCACCCTTTTGATCGTTTATCGTCGATAGACGATCAAATTCACAGGAATGGACCATGTAGTGATCCCGGCTTCGTGACCGTTTGACATTCCGGCTCCGGCCATTACGCGTCGCTGTCGGTCCCGAACGGCTCGGGTATCCAGTGGATCACTCGCCCTAGATCCAGCGAGGGGCTCGGTTCTTCATGACGGAATCAGGTATCGCCGTACTCTCGCGTCAGTTGGGCCTGCCCGGCGTGGTAGGCCGTGTGCGTGAGGATGCGGGCGAGCGCCTCCTGCAGAGGGAGCGTGCCGAAATCGGCCGTCACTTCGCGGGTCCACGCCGCCTCGTCTTGCCCCGCAATGGCCTCGCCCAGCTCGCGGCCGCTGCGATCAAGAAGCGCCCGCAGGTCGTCGGCCGACCCAAAGTCCTAGCGCCGGCCTGCGTTGGGGCCGATCGTGTAGGCTTTCACGTCGAGGAAGCGTCCGAAGACGTTCTTGGCGAAGAGCAGCTCCACCTCCCCGACGTGCCGGAGAAGCCACGCGAGCGTGTTGGCCTACGGATGCAGGCGACCCGGCAGGTCGTCATCGGTTACCTCGTCGAGCCACCCCGTCAGGCGCGTGCGACCCTGCTCGAAAAGGGCCACGTACCGGTCGGTTACGGATTGAGACACGGAGACAAACGCATTGGTGAGTAAATCGATTAGCAGCACCCGCTCCCCGGTGTACAGCACCCGCCTTTCCGTGCAGGGTCGGAACTCCCTGTTGAAATCACCACGGAGCCGAGGCGGCGCGTCGTCTCCGAGGAGCCGCACTCGGGACAATCTGCACCCAGTCCCTCCTCATATTCGGCAACGGACGCTTCGAGGGCGAAGTCATGCTCGCAGTCCGTACAGCGGTATTCGTAGGTCGGCATGGAAGAAAAAGATGTTTTTGAGCGAAGCACGTGGGGGAGTAAAAACTCGTTCGTTCCTCGCGTCCGGGCTTATCGGTCGCCAACGGGTCACATCCGCGAGGCCGCCTTGACGTAGAGCGACTGCCAGATCCACAACTGGTCCAGGCCGACTCGGATCGGCTCGCCGTCGAGGGAGGCGAAGCTGCGGTGCACGTACACTGTGACTCCGTCCTGCTCCGTCTGTACGTACGGCTCGGGATCGCCCGGCGGCTCGGTGCTTACCGTCGCCCGGTCGACCCGCCCGCCGCAGCACCCGTGCTGGGGGCGGGTGCGAATGGTGAGCACGCCGCCTTTCTCACAGGTATGGGTCGCCGCCTCGTCGTCGATGGTGAGGTCCAGTTGGATGTCCTTAGACGGCATAGCAGAAAAGGGGATCGGTGCAGTTAGGCGGAGATCGTTGTGCGCGCCTCGAACTGCGGGCGCGTCGCGTTGGCAATGCGCACCAGCGCCAGCATCACCGGCACTTCCACGAGCACGCCCACCACGGCGGCCAGCGCTGCCCCCGAGGTGACGCCGAACATCGCTATTGCCGATGCCACGGCGAGCTCAAAGAAGTTACTGGCCCCAATCATCGCGGCCGGGGCGGCCACGTCGTGCGGCACCCGCCAGCCGTAGGCCCAGCCGTAGGCGATGGCAAACACGAAGAAGGTCTGCACGACGAGCGGCACCGCAATCAGGGCGATGTGGAGCGGGTTCTGGAGGATCACCTCCCCCTGGAAGGAGAACAGGAGCACGAGCGTGAGCAGCAGGCCAATCATCGTCACCGGCCCGAGTCGCTCCAGGAAGACATCGTCGAACCACTCCTCTCCCTTTGCCCGAATGATCCAGCTGCGGGACAGCGCCCCCGCCGCCAGCGGAATCACGATGTAGAGCCCCACCGACAGGAGCAGCGTATCCCACGGCACAATCACGTCCGACAGGCCGAGCAAGAACGCCACAATCGGCGCAAAGGCCACCAGCATGATGAGATCGTTGATCGACACCTGCACGAGCGTGTACGCCGGGTCCCCGTCCGTGAGGTAGCTCCACACGAACACCATCGCCGTGCAGGGGGCCGCCCCCAGCAAAATCGCCCCGGCCACGTACTCGCTCGCCAGGCCCGGCTCGATGAGCGGGGCAAAGACGCCCTTCAGGAACAGCCACGCGAAGCCGAACATCGTGAACGGCTTGATCAGCCAGTTCACCACGAGCGTCACGGTGAGGCCCTTCGGGTGGCGCCGCACGCCGAGAATGCTCTTGAAATCGACCTGCACCATCATCGGGTAGATCATCGCCCAGATGAGGATGGCGATCGGCAGATTGACCTGCGCCACCTCCATCTCTCCCAGCACATTGGGCACAGCCGGAATCAGCTGGCCGATGGCCACGCCCGCGGCAATACAGAGGGCCACCCACAGGCTCAGGTAACGCTCGAAGAAGCCGAGGCCCTCCTGCGCCTTCTCGGCGGTGGCCTCCAAATCGTCGCCCGGGCCATTTTCGGAATGGCCGTTCTCGGGGTGTCCGTTGCTGGCGATCGAGGATGAAGAGGCAGAAGTCGGGTCGCCGGTCGTCGTCTGCTCGGACATAGAGAGGGTATTTATTGAGGAGTGCTTCAGAATTCGGAAGGCTGGACGTTACACGTCGGCCAGCACCGGCTCGGCGGCACCGCGGGCCAGGGCCTGCAGGCGCTCGGGGCCGACCGGCTCCTCGGGCATCCAGGGCGCAAGAGCCGTGCGCTCGGCGTGCTGTTCTTGCACGAGCTCGATCTGCGATCCCTCGGCGTGGGCGCGCTCCACCAACAGCGGGTCCGACGGCCCGGCCGCCGCTAAGCTCTGGTTTACGACCCACGCGTAGGGCGCAATGCCGGCCCGCTCCAGGTCGTCCTGCAGCTGCTTTGCTTCGAGGACCGGCGTCGTCTCCGGCAGCGTCACCAGCAGCATCTTCGTGTAGTCGGGGTCCTGCAGTCGCATGAGCGGGGTGGTGATGCGGCCTGCCTCGATTTCGCTCGTGCGCATCACCTCGCGGTGGTAGGACCCGGTCGTGTCGAGAAGGAGGAGCGTGTGGCCCGTCGGCGCCGTGTCCATCACCACGAACTGGCGCTGCGCCGTGCTAATCTCGCGAGCAAAAGCGCGGAAGACGGCCACCTCCTGGGTACAGGGCGAGCGCAGGTCTTCCTCCAAAAGCTCCCGCTCCTCGGGATCGAGGTCCTTGCCTTTCGTCTTGAGGACGCGCTCGCGGTACCGGCGCGTGGCCTCCTCGGGGTCGATGGCGCTTACCTCCAGGTTCGGGAGCGCGTCGCTGCCCACCGCGTCGGCGATGTGCGCGGCCGGGTCGGTGGTCGTGAGCAGCACCTCCTCGCCCCGCCGCGCTAGGTCGACGGCCACGGACGCGGCAATCGTCGTCTTGCCCACGCCCCCCTTCCCCATCACCATCACGAGCCCTTGCCCGTCGCCTGCGAAGCCGTCGACCAGCTCGTGGACGGTCGGCAGGTCGATGTCCGGAGCCTGTTCCGTGCCGTTCGTCCCCGTGTCGTTCGTCGCTGTCGCCGCCGGTTCATCGCTCAACAGCGCGCGGAGCGAATCGAGCCCCACGAGGTTATGGCCTTTCAGTGGCACCGTGTCGCGCGGAAGGTCCTTCAGCGTGTCCGGGATGCCCTCAAGGGCCTCCCCGGTGCGGCACTCCATGGCCGCGGCCAGGGGGTCGCCGGCATCCTGCGCGCGGAAAATGCCGTTTACGACGAGCCGCTGGTTCACGACGTCCAAGTCCCGCAGCTCGCGGCTCGACCGCGCGGCCTCCTTGAGGGCCGCCGCCTCCGGGCGGCTCACCAGCACGAGCGTCGTCCGGCCTGCGTCCTGCAAGGCCTCCACGGCGGCGGTGTAGCGCTCCTGCTGCGCCTCCAGCCCCGAGACGGGCCCAAGGCACGAGGCGCCGTCCGGATTCTCCTCGATGTAGTCGCTCCAGGCAGCAGGCAACTCCAACAGGCGCAACGTGTGGCCCGTGGGGGCCGTGTCGAAGACGACGTGATCGTAGGTCTCCCCCTCGTCCCCGGCCAGAAACTGAGTAAACTTGTCGAACGAGGCGATCTCGGTGGTGCAAGCGCCGGAGAGCTGCTCCTCGACCTGCTCGACCGTTTCGTCCGGCAAAACGCCCACCATCGGCTCGATCACGCGCTCGCGGTACTCGTCCGCCGCGGCCTCCGGATCGATGTTAACGGCCGAGAGGTTCGGCACCGAGTCGACGGAGCCGGCGGTATCGCCGACGGGCGCGCCCAAGACCTCTTTGAGGTTGGAGGCCGGATCGGTGCTTACCAGGAGCACCTCGCGCCCCTCGTCGGCCAGGCGAACGGCCGAGGCACAGGCGAGCGACGTCTTGCCCACCCCGCCCTTGCCGGTAAAGAAGAGGTAGCGCGGGGGAGCGTCGAGAAACGACAGCATGGGGGCAGTCGGGCTGTGGGCAGAAAAAGGAAGGGATTTACGCGGGCTCAAGGCCGGCCATCCGGACGAATTCGTCGCGCGAGGGGTACGTCCAGCGGGATTGGATCTCCCCGCCGACCAGCACGATGGGGAGCACGTCCTGTCCCTCACGCTGGAGGGCATCGTATACGACCGGCGTGTCGGTGAACCTCTCCGGATGGGAAGCCGGGTTATAGCGCTCGACGATAACGCCCTGCCGCTCCAGCCAGCGCAGTGCGCCGTTCACGGCGACGAGCGTGTCGTCGGGGTCGGGGCCACAAACGCCGGTCGAGCAGCACATCGGGGAATCGAAGACTTCGACTTTCGGAGTCGGCGCGGCGGACTCGGGACAAGAGGAGATCGGCTCGCTCTCGACTGACTCGTTCTCGACCGACGCAAAGTCTACCGGCCGGCGGCCCCGCACCGTGACGCTCCAGATCCCCCCCTCCTCCAGCGCCGCCCGGTCCGCGTCAGTCAGCGTATCGGGAAGCGCCTCCTCCGGCAGGTCGATGCGGCGACGGGACAGGACCTCGACCTCCTCGAATCCTACTGCGCCCAGCAGGTCCAGGTATTCGGACTCCTCGATTGCCCCCGCCACACAGCCCGCGTAGAGCTCGGCGGAGCGTCGGACCTCATCCGGGAGCGGGCCGCCCGCGACAACGTCCGACACGCAGAAATGCCCGCTGGGACGGAGGACCTTCTGCATCTCAGCAAAGGCCTGCACCTTATCGGGCACGAGGTTGAGCACGCAGTTCGAGAGGACGACGTCGGCCGTCTCATCGGTCAGCGGCAGATCCTCGATGTCTCCCTCCAGGAACTCGACGTTCTCTACACCCAGTTTTTGGGCATTCGTCCGGGCCTTTTCCACCATCTCGGGCGCGAAGTCGACCCCAATGACGCGACCGGTCTCCCCGACGACGCGCCGGGCGACGAAGGCGTCGAGCCCGGCCCCCGAGCCCAGATCGACCACCGTTTGCCCCGGCTCAAGCCCGGCGTAATCGGTCGGCACCCCGCAGCCGAGCTTCAGGTCCGCATCGGCTACGTAGCCCTCAACCGTGTCGTAGGCCTCGCCGATCATGTTGACGGCAGCCTCTTCTTCGGCATCGTCGCAACACGATCCGGCGTCGGTCTCGCAACATCCCTCTTCCTCCTCCCGGGCAATGGCGGCGTACTTGGCCCGGACCGCCTCGCGAACCTCTCGGGCAGAAGAATCGAACGTGTCGGACATGGGATCAAAAGGGCTTATTCGTTTATCGTCGATGTTCGATACATCGACCTCCGACCTGCGTTTCCGAACAATCCGTTCCTCCACCTCCCTTCACCGCAAATATACGATAAAAGAACAGGCTCGCTTCCTATTCGGCTTCTGTCGACTCCGAGGCAAACGCCTCGTCGATCCAGGCCGCGAGCTCGTCCCGCACCCGCCGGAAGACGGCCCGCCGTTCCTCTTCCGTTCCCTCGGCCGCAGAGGGGTCCTCGAACGACCGGTGCAGGTTCTCCTTCTCGGCCGGCAGGTACGGACAGGCCTCCCGTGCGGCGTCACAGACGGTCACCACCACGTCGAAGGTCCGATCGCCCAGGTCCTCGATCGTCTTGGACGTGTGGCCGGCCAGATCGACGCCGATCTCCTCCATTACGTCAAGGGCCAGTGGGCGGACGTGCGTTCGTTCGGTGCCAGCGCTGTGGGCGTCGTACCGGTCGCTGTAGCGGTCACGCAAAAGGCCTTCGGCCATCTGAGAGCGCGCTGAGTTGTGGGTGCAGACGAAGAGAACGGAGGTCTTTTTCATAACGAGCGGAGGAACTAGCAGGAGGAGAAATTAGCAGGAGGAGAAATTAGCAGGAGAAGAAATTAGCAGGAGAAGAAATTAGCAGGAGATGGAATCGGCGGCCGTCGAGAGGCCGTCGAAGAACGTATCGAACTGATCACGCAGTGCCGCGATGGGCTCCGGATCGAGGCAGTAGCAAACGCTTGGGCCGTCGACGGTGCCCTGGATAAGCCCCGCCTCTTTTAGCACCTTCAGGTGGCGGGACACGGTGGATTGGGCAAGCGGCAGGTCTTCGACGATTTCCCCGCAGATGCACTCGGACCGTTCGGCCAGCACGCGCAGAATAGCCAGCCGGGCCGGATGGGAGAGCGCCTTGGCCTGCTCGGCTATCTCGGTTGTCTCGGCGTCGAACTGGTCAGCTTTCGTTTGCATATCGCAAGCGTCGATGATTTATAATCGTCGATATTCGATGGGGTAAGACGGAAGGAGTTCCATCCACAGGCTGAGTTGTTCCTGCCACCCGTTTCGCGGCCATCAGCGGGTTGGTCACTCTACGCCCTAAGTTGACTCCTGGACTGCTGATTCCTGGACTGCCCCACGAGTCGTGAGATGGTACTACCCATCTTCCCCACCGGTGGGGGTGAGGAAGATGGGTCAGACCGCTCCGAGAGGTCTGACTGCCCGGCAAACCGTTCGTTTTTGTTCGTTTACTACGGAAAGGCCGAGTATCACGCATTTCCGTCTGAAGCCCAGTTTTCCCCAACGCTGATGCGGTACCGGGTTGCCTGATGGGGCGTGGAGACCGTAGGCAGCGCCGTCCTGAATGTACACCTCGACGCTACAGCGCCGACGGTCAACCGCCGCCTGGCTGATCTACTTCCCCCAACGACATCGTCGTGGCGGCTCTCTACCGCGACGCTGCCCTCATCGTCCCTCGCGGAAGCGTCATCTTCAATGCAGGTGACCACGTGTATCTCATGAGCGAGGACACAGACAAAAGCCCCCTCCCATCGGTTTTTGTCCCGGATCCGGACGTCGAAGCAGGACGAAGTGCCTCTGCATCTGACGGATCCGCCTGAGGTGGAGGCGTTCTTTCCCCCTTGAGCCGGAAAGGGCCCGAGATTAGGGCGCATTGGAAGGAGCAGGCGGGCGGTCGAATGCCATTCGTTCGTCGGGCACGGCGGGACCGGTCACGACGATGCTGTCGTCGTAGACCATGACGTTGGTACGAGAGCTGGCCAGGGCTGAAGACATGTCCGGCTTCATCGTAATCGGCACCTCCAGCGTTCGCTTGTCTTCTCCCTCCGGATAGATGCGAAGCGTGCGCGTTTCTCCAACGGGGTGCTCCTTAAAGGCCCTCGTCGTCCCGCCGCCGTTTAAGGCACCTGGGGCCCAGTTCTCACCGCCAGGTGGTGCGACCAAGAAATTGTCGGTGAGGGGACGATTCTCGGTTTCATCCTCGATTCCAATGTTGAGGAGAATGGTGCGATCGGTGTTTGCCTCGGTGGTCTGGTCGGTTCCCGCTTCCGACGTCTCATCGGGTTCCGTACCGCAGCCGAGCGGCGCGAGTGAGAACGCCGCGAGGACGAGGAAGAGGGCGGCGGGAACGGCGAGCGAGTGCAGGATGGAATGCTGCGTTTTGGCTTCAGTCATCGGCGGCGAAATGGACGGTAGGAAAGCGAGGCGAAGAGGATCGGTGAGGGCTACGGGCGCGCAGTGGACTGTTGTCCGGCTGTGTCCGTGGAGACGCGTTCCTCACGGAGGACACGGGCGGGGGACCGAAACGAGATGCCCTGCGTGTTGGCGCCGGTGATCATGACCGTTTCCACGACCGGAGGTGAAACCGGTTGCTCTGCATGCCACTGCATGATGAAGTTTGCCCCTACGCCGCCTCGAATGTCGTCCATGTCCACCACGACGTACGTGGAGGCCAATGGCCCGAGGGTGCGGGCCGTGTCCACGTAGCTGCGTACATGCTCCCCTTGGCTGTCGTAGTAGTCGATGGTTGAGAGCGTAATGGGGACGTCCCGACTCGTATTGCGGATACTCAAGGTAGTGGCCAGGTTCAGCGAGCGCCGGGCGTTTCGGATGTAGATGTGGGAGTACGAGGGGACGTACAGCGTCTGGCTCCGAACACGCTTTGTGGGGGCACCCCGGTCTGTCGGCGCGGAGGGAGCCACCGATAGGCTATCGAGGTGAGAAGAAGGCGGATCAGCGTTCGAGTCGGGACCGCTGGACGGCCCGCACGCGCTAAGCGTACCAGCCAGAAGAACAGCCAAGGAGAGGACCAGTCGGCACCTCAAGAGCGAAGAGCACATGGTAACGAACTGAGATTCTGTAAGCCGGAGCAGGCGGGGCCAGTCCGTCGCCGACCAGAACGTCTCCGTAGCCCTCGTGGGTTCGTTCGCCGAAAAACTTCTCGCTGTGGGATTGGAGTGGTGTCTTTATCTCACGCCATCGCGAAATTAACGCACGGTGACGTGAGGATAGAAATATTGCAGGCCGTCCCGAAATGGTCACCGATGGTGAAGACTAACCTCCCAGTGGCCCGGTCCTGAGGAGTATCTCTGGACGCCTCTGATCAAGGTGATCGTGCTCCCATCGTTCCTTCAGCGGCTTCGATGGCTTCGTCTACGCAGGGCATGGCGATAACGAGCCCACTTCTCAAACCCCACGCGATTAGCCAATTCTAGCTGCTTCAGAAACGGTGGTTTTTGGAATTGTCTCAAAGTAAGCCTGCCCGCAGCACTAGACCCGCAAGGCCAGCTGCAGGCTGGGGTCTCGGTCAGGTCCGGCGGCTCCCCCGTGGTGATGGAGAGAATACACCTCAGGCCCAGGAGGAACCTCCACAGCGGACAAGTACTGCGTAGACCTCGGTAGTCACTCGGACCTCGGCATCTGGATGGAACCACAGAGCTACTCTGGCCGCCCCATCAGCCGGGTGACCCACACAGATTGAGAAGAGTTAGTTTCTGGGTCGGAACGCTGGCCGCGGGGCCATGAGCGTACGCGGCTCAGCTGGCGCACCGGCAAAGAACTCGGCAATCATCGGCACGACCTGCGGGTGGCTGAAAAACAGGTTGTGCCCGGCGTTTTCAATTGTCACGATGGCGCCGTTGGGCAGATGTCGGGCAATCTCGCGGTGGGCAGCAGGGAACGTTCGGCCGTCGAGCGTGCCGGAGAGCAAGAGGGTCGGGCGGTCCGACCGGACCGGGGCGCGAAAGCCCGTGCCCAGGTCGATGCCCGAAATGGACTCGCGGAGGTGGGGCATCGGAAAGTTCATTGCGTCGCCGGCCAGAGCGGTGTCGGCCTGGGCTTGGACCTGGGCGAGGCGCGACGACGAGATCCCGGAGGCGATGTCCATTGCCTCACTCATCCCCGACATCTCGACCGTCGGATCGCCGAACCAGCCGAGGAGGCGCTCGAAGCCACTGTAGTTGCCCTCGGCGGCGCGTGCATATACGCTGAGCATATACCGCGCACCACCGGGGTCGCTCATCATGTACCCGGTCATGAGCTGCGCCTCGAAGCGGCCGAGCGTGCGGGTAAACGTCGTGTCATTGTCGGTGATGGCAAACTGCGGCGGGTCCGCCTCGATCTGATCGAGGACGCCCCGGATCAGGCCGCGCACGTCGGGGTACCGGGCGTTGGCGACCGAGTCGGCATTGATGGCCTCCTGCACGCGCCCGAGGAACGCGTCGTGCCGGGCCGGTAGCTTCACCGTCTGGCCCAGGCCCTCCGGACTGGCGAGGACGAGGCGGTCGACGTGGCCTGGGTAACGCTTGAGGGCCGCCAGGGCGAGGTGCGTGCCGTAGCTGATGCCCAGAAGGCTCACCTGCTCGGCGCCGACGGCCTTCCGCACCGCCTCGATGTCGGCGGCGCTTTCCCACGTCGTGTAGCCGCGGATGTCCACGCCTTCGTTCTCCCAGTACGAGAGGCATTGGCGTAGGGCCTTCCGGTGGATGCGCGTGTAGACGGCGCGGGTCGTGGCTGAATCCGGAGGCATCCCGTACGTGGACTCGCAGCCGGGGACCCTGTCCGAGAGGCCGGTGCCGCGCTGGTCGAGGGCAATGATGTTGGCGAGGTCGCGCAGGCGGTCGAACAGGGCCCACCGCTCCCCGCGGGCCGCCCTCGTGCCGGACCCGCCGGGCCCTCCGGCAAGGTAAATGATCGGCGGGCCGGGCTTCTCGGCACGGCTTTCGAAACGGACGAACCGGAGGGGGACCGCACGGCTGCTGTCGGCCGAGCGGTTGTCCGGCACCTGGAGGGTCCATTTTTCGGCAGCGACTGTCGAGTCGTTTCGGAGTTCAAAGTCGATCTGTTCGACGGTCTGGCCCTGCGCAGCAACGGGGAGAAGTCCACACAGGGCGAGAAGCCCAATCAGGAGAGGCGCAGCGGAACGTTGCGCGAGGTCATAAGCGGGAGCGAGGCCTTGAAGCGGCATGGCGGGGGAGAACAGGTTTTGAAGAGTATGGACCCTTTATTCGCTGGTCTCCCACACGACGCCCCCCGGACGAAAGATGCGCCCTCAATGCCGAACCGCTCTGCGAGATCGTGAACTGCTCATCCTCTTGGCTCCAAAGGCGTATGAGAGCGCCACACGGTCTTCACCTTCCCCCTTCTTTATGCCTCGCCTCTCTCTTCTCGTCCTTATCGCGGCGTGCGGACTGGTATCGTGCGCAGGACCCGCTTCCGCCTGGGGACAGTCGACTGACCCGCAGGCTTTCTGGGAGGGCAAAGTGCGCTTCGGTGACGACCCGCGCTGGTCCGATCCGGCCTACGACGATAGCGACTGGCCAACCCGGCGTCTCCACCCGGCGCCCGATATGCAGGGCGTCCACTGGGTTCGAGTGCCGGTGACGCTGGATTCTCTCCAGGCTGGGCCGGGGGCAATGGGCGTGAAGCTGTCCGTGCTGGCCGCCACGGAGGTATACTGGGACGGCGTGCGTCTCGGCCGGAACGGCCGGGTCGGGGCCTCGAGGGGCCAGGAGGAGCCCGGCCGCATCAACCGCGTCTTCCACGTGCCCGATTCGCTGCTCGCGCCTGACGAGCACCTCATCGCCGTGCGGCTGTCCAACCACTACATGCCGCCCGACTATGCGTACTACCTCTACACCTTTGAGGTTGGTGACTACGCCGCCCTGCTCGACGACAGGGATGCCTGGTCGCTCCTGCCCCTCCTGTTTCTGGGCGGGTTTTTCCTCGTGACGGTGTATTGTGCCGCGCTGTACGTGCTCGACCACCGCCGCGTGGCCCTCGGCTTGTTCAGCCTACTCTACCTGTGCATCACCCTCCTGCTCGGCGCCGAGAGCTCGCGGTATGTCGTCGGCTACACGTACGACTGGCACCCCCTTCGGATGCAGGCCATCACGGCCCTCACCGGTGCCGTGGCGGGGCTCCTGCCGCTCTCGTTCCTGTATCAGTTCGACGTGCCGTGGAAGCGCCCGGTAATGGCCGGGCTCGGCGGGCTACTCGCCTTGTCAATCCTCCTCCCTGACGCGGCGGACTTTCGGCACTACTGGATGTTCTGGAGCGCACTCAGCGTGTCACTCGGCGTGGTTGGGTGGGCCGTCTACCACCGGCGCCCGGGCGCCATGCTCGCCCTCGTCGGCGTGGGCACCGGCATCGCCGGACTCGTGGCGTCTGGGTGGTGGTTCATCGACACTTACTTCGTGCCGGCCTTTGCGGTCATTGTAGGAGCACTGCTGGGGACGCTGGCCCTGCGCTCCCAGGAGCAGGAACGACGGCGCCGGCAGGCCGAGCTGACGGCCGTCCGTCTCGAAAATGAGCTGCTTAAGAAACACCTTCAGCCCCACTTCCTGATGAACACGCTCACCGCCGCGATGGAGTGGCTGGAGGCCGAGCCAGAGGTGGGGGTTCGGTTCGTGGAGGCGCTGGCCGAGGAGCTGCGCCTGTTGGCCAGTATCTCGGACCAGGACACCATTCCGCTACGTCGAGAGATAGAGCTGTGCCGGCTGCACCTGGAGGTGATGGGCTACCGGCAGGACCACACCTACCGCCTGTGCGCCAACGGCATCGATCCGGAGGCGACGGTGCCCCCGGCACTCCTCCACACCCTCTTGGAAAACGCGCTTACCCACAATCGCTACGACGATCTCACAGTAACCTTTAACCTTCGAGGAGAGGCGCTGGACGGTGGGCGGCGCTACGTGCTCCACGCGCCGCGTGGGGCCAACTCGGATCTTTCCTCCGCGGAGACGGAGGAAGGCACCGGCCTCCGCTACGTGGAGGCACGGCTCCGCGAGCAGTACGGAGACGACTGGACCCTCCAGTCCGTCCCTACGTCCGGTGAGGACGGGCTGGCCTGGACCACCACCATCGAAATTTACGACCGGCCGTAGCCTATCCCATGCACGTCCTGATCGTCGAAGACGAACCGATGGTGGCGCGGCGCCTGAAGCGCCTTACGCGGTTGATTCTCGGGGACAACGCGCGGATCGACCACGCCGACCGGCTCACCGGCGCCCACGAGCGGCTGTTCGACGAGGGGATCGACATCCTGCTCCTCGACCTCAACCTGCGCGGCGAGGACGGCTTCGACCTGCTGAGGACATCCGTTTCGGGGCGCTTCCACACCATCGTGGTGTCGGCGCACACCGACCGGGCGATCGAAGCGTTCGAGCTGGGTGTGCTCGACTTCGTCGGTAAACCGTTTGGACGGGAGCGGCTTGTGGAGGCCTTCCAGCGCGTCCGGACCCCATCGGAACGAAGTCATCCATCAGCCAAGTACCTCGCCGTACGTAAGCACGGAAACACGGTGCTCATTGACATCGACCGCGTGCACTACCTGGAGGCCGCTGGTGCCTACACCGAACTCATCCTCCACGACGGCACTACAGAGCTTCACGACAAGTCGCTCGGCCGCCTCGTGACGCTTTTGCCGGAGGATTTTGTGCGCATCCACCGCTCGTACGTCGCCCGACTGAGCACGATTGCCTACCTGCGTGCCCACGAGGGCAGCCGTTACGACGTGCAGCTCGACGACGGCACAACACTGCCTACGGGACGGACACGGGTTCAGTCTCTCCGGGATCGGCTCTTGTAGCCCACGTAGGCGAAGAAAGCGGATCGGTGCCAGTCGGCCTCAAACTTATGCAGACCGCCAAAACGTTCGTACCGAGAAAGACGCGCATCTATTTGCCTTGCGCGACATTTGCCTTGTGCGAATCGAAGTCGAAGGGACGGGTTTGCAGCGAAGGCGAACGTCGCCTGCGGGAGTTCTTCGAGAGCGCAAGACTCTCAGGATACGTCCTCGAAGACATCTTCGTCAGTGAGATACCCTCGCGCCTCAGCAAACGGCATGACCTGTTCTCCGAGCTCCTCGAAGCGGAGCACCGAGAGCTGCCGGCGGAGCGCATCGCGCACGATTTCGCTTCGGCTCTGCCCGATGGCCTCCGACACTTCAGTGAGCTCTCGGTCAAGGTCATCATCGAGTCGAACGGTCACAGTTGATTTCATGAAGGCCGGGGTTTTGTGGGAAGGAGCTCCTGTGTCACAGTGTAATGCGCCACCTGTAGGACGAATCTTCTGTTCCCGACCTCACTGGTCGCAGGTCGCGAAGCAGACTTTACGGCCTATCTCTTTCTCATACAAATCCGCTTTCTACATGCACGGAGGGTTGCCGTAGGGGATGTCTCGGAAACGGTGGTTTTTGAAACGACGAGCGACAGCCCTACCCACCCCGCCTGAACGGCGACAAACGCAGGTGGAGTTGTTTCAGAAGTTGTTTCTAAACCGTTTGCTTCAATACTTATCGAGCCGATCAACTTTTGAGACACCCGTTTTCAAGAGGCCTCTCCTGCCATGCGCATCGGCTACGCCCGCGTTTCTACCACGGGTCAAAACCTCGACCCCCAACTCGATGAGCTCGAAGAGGTGTCTGCTGCTACGGAATCGTGTCCGGCTGCCCGTAGGTCAGCATCTGGCCGAGCGTTCGAGGCCCGACCCCGTCGTCTTTTGGATCCCAGTTCCGATTCGTTGCCAAATAGGACCGGTCGTCTAGTTCGATCAGGCCGTAGAGGGTCTCGGCCACGATCTGCGCTCCGACCGGCCCAAGACCTTCCCCGTCTTCGAACTCCTCCGGCGCGTCCTCACGCCCGAGCTCCTCTGCCTCAGTCAGAACATAGAACCAGAGCGGAATCCCACCAGAGAGATCCGCTGCCGGCTCGGCCGTGTCGCGGGCCTCGTCGGCCACCCGGTCGATCTCGCTGGCCGGTCGTCCCATCTGCTGGGCTACTTCCTCGCCGGAGGGCAAAAGAAAGGTTTGCCCGCGAAGCAGATTGCGTGTAGCGAGCGAGGACTCCCCCTCTCGGATAAACCGGAGGTCCAGGAGGTCCGTCGCGAGTTTCGTATCTAGCTCCTCGGCGTTTTGGACATGGCGATCCTCACCGGTCTCGGTCAGCTCGTGCCAGTCGACGACCGCGTTTTCGTCGTCCAGAGGCCGAAACCCGATGCCAAAGGTGCGGCCGAAGAGCTCGTAAGCGGTCCCGCCTTTCTGGACCTGAATGCGCTCCGGCATCATCGAGTGTCCAAATCGGTAGGCCGCCACCGAAAACTCAATCGGGATGTACGGCTCCCCACCACTCGGGCAATAAAACTCCCGTCCCCGACCCTTAATTCGGTCGACGACGGCCTTCCCACAGATCTTCGGGAGGTAGTCCTCGATGATCACGTACTGGTAGTGCCAACGCACCAGGCGACGAGCCTCTTCAAACAACTCGGCGCCTTCGAGCTCTTCCCCCTCTAGGCCATTCTCGTAGAGATAGTCGACCGTCGCGTTGTGGAAACGGATCATCGCCAGTTGGAGCTGAGAGATAACCCGGTTTTCGTCGTTTCGCGGGTCACCGATTACGGCCGTCCCATCGGGGGAGCGCCATAGGTCGTGCTCCCGAAGCCCCCTGGGCTGGTCGACAGTGTCTCCATCCTCGCCGGTAATCTCGGCGGCGGTTCCGTTCTCGGCGGTTAAAAGCTTGATGTCGGCAAAGTCTCCGCGTCCGCCCCGGTAGAGGAACGGGGTCGCCTCCGGCCCCATCCCGTAAACATTGTCCAGGTCGAGGGTGGGAGTGCGCACGTTGGGAACTTCCTCTGCGCTTGCCACCGACGCTAAGCTCGTGGTCGATAAACTGGCCGAAGAAGATTTGCCCGGCGCTTACGGTATCAGTTCGATCGAAGTCCTCTCCCCCGTCCATCGGGCCGTCCTGAGCGCCGAGGGCCTCCAGTTCTTTTGATTGGGTATTGAGTGGCGGGAGCCCGTCGAATAGTCGGCCAAAACGGTCTTCATCTTCTGCTTCGTGACCATAGTGGCAGAAAGCGTCGATGCCTTCCAGATCGTTCATCCCGTGGTGCTTTGCCATAGCTAATAGTCCCTTCTGGGCAAATTTTTGACAGGTCAGTCGAATCCGTCAAGTGCGCTCGGCCTCATCCTCCCGCAGTGACCGAAAAGCACATTCTGATTCTGTAACAGGAGAAGGAGACTGCTCAGGACAAAAAGACTTTACAGAAACAACAAATATCTTATCTTTGAGAGTAAGAGCACGTAATAAATATACATTTTTCTTGTTAACTATATTCTGAGAGCATGTATACCAAAACTCAAGGCTTTGCCTGCTCCTCTTTTATATAATTGGAAACCGGCCAAGTAGAGACCGATACTGAAGGGCACTAAGGTATCCGAGATAAAGATGACCAGACCACAGGACCCAGTAGAAAGAAGACTTTCTCGCGCCCGGCAGGTCCGCTAGGCCAGTCGCCGAAGAAAAAGGGCTCTCTGGAAGTGGGCTGCCCGGGGCTTCTCGGGGAGAGCTCCTCCTCTGAAAGCAAGCCCCGAAAGCCAGTCTCGGACACTGGAAATCCAGGAGCGGGGTCTGAGGGCCGTGGGAAGACCTCCAGCCGCACGCGAGCCGACGGCCAGTAGGCTGCCTGCACCTGAGCCGCCTGCATCTGTGCCATTTGCCCGCGGGCCATTTGATCTGGGCCACCTGCCGGGCGGTTTCCAGCGTTCAGAAGCCGCCTCCCGGCAGACTTCCCCCAGGGCCTCTTGGCTGAAATGCGACCTGATGGGGCTTGGGACCATAGCAAGCCCGGCAGGCACGTGCCAATCGGGGCTGTGCCGGGCAGCTCTGTGCCGGCTATTCCACGCTGGCAACCCGCCCCGGCGTTGCCGGGGTGACCGCGCCGGCTGTACCGGCCATGCCGAAGGTGTCCATTTGCGCGAATTGAAGTCGTTTCGACTGCGTCTATATCCGGCAATGTTTATTTTCCTTCGCTCTTAGCAGTGCAGCATCAACTGCGCGTCACCAATGGGGAGCCGTTGGTTTCGATTTTACCTCCTCAAGGCGCTAGGCGCGCCGGCACATGAGTGAAATTCTGCCTCAAACAGCGCCGCGATATCCAATTAAGCTGTTATCATGGGGTCCTTGACGCAAATACTGCTCCCGGGCTTCTTCTTCGTAATTTACCGTCTACATAGCCTGAGACAAGAAGCTTGAAGTGGGAAACTGGACTAATCTTTGAGCAGGGTAGCACACATAGGAGCCGTGCGAGAGCTGTGCTCCCTCAGGAAGCGCTTTTTGCAAAGATGAGATTTTGCAGGGAAGTAGGCCTGAAAAGAAGAGACGCTTCTGCAAAGCTGTAGTCCCGCCTGTCAAAACGTTGAAGACACACATGGATGTCGAGCAGCGGCAATGGAAGAAGGAGACTGGATGGAAGACCCTTGGCAGCAAAGTCGATGGGGAGCCCGATGTCGTCTTTGTATTTGGCAGCACCGCCCACATGGAAAGCTCCGATCGGCTTAAAGAAGTCCGGGCTATCTATCCCAACGCAACTCTCGTTGGAGGCTCTACAGGTGGGGAGATTCAAGGCGAGCAAGTACTGGAAGACAGCGTGGTAACGGCCGGGATAACATTTGAAGCGACAGGCGTTGAGACCACGCGTGCAAAACTTGATAACAGCTCCAGTAGCTACGTCCGGGGAGAAGAAGTGGCCCAGTCGCTTTGCGCTCCGGACCTGTCTCACGTCTTTCTTTTGTCCGATGGGGTACGTGTCAATGGAAATGCTCTTGTCGATGGGGCGGCTCGTCACCTTCCAGAGAACGTAACGGTGACGGGGGGACTGGCCGCAGACGGAGATCGGTTCGAGCGCACACCCCTTTGGCTGGATCGCGTCTTAGAGACCCCAAGTGTCGTTGGCGTCGGCTTCTACGGGAACCGGCTCATGGTCGGTCACGGGTCGCTTGGAGGGTGGGACCCGTTCGGCCCGCGCCGCCGCATCGAAAAGTCAGATGGAGATGTCCTATATGAGTTTGACAATCATACTGCCCTGGAGCTCTATGAGCGCTACTTGGGGCCATACGCTGAGGACTTGCCTGCAAGCGGCCTACGGTTCCCTCTGGCGATTCAAGGCCCCGACCAATCTCATGAGATTGTGCGGACGGTCGTTGGCATGGATGAAGACGACCAGAGCGTGACCTTTGCAGGCAGCGTTCCGGAGGGGTCGTACGCCCGCCTGATGAAGGCGAACAACGAGCGTCTCATCGATGGCGCGATTGGGGCGGCAGAGTCGAGCCGTGGAGACCTGGGAGACACGCCCGCCGACCTTGCCTTGCTCGTCAGCTGCATCGGCCGAAAGCAAGTGCTAAAGCAGCGGATCGAAGAAGAGGTCGAGCAAGCAACCAGAAAGCTTGGGCGAGGCACAAGCACAGTGGGCTTCTACGCGTACGGGGAGATTGCCCCAGCGCCGGAGACTCAAATGTGCGAGATGCACAACCAGACGATGACGATAACAACGTTCGCCGAGCGGTAAATACAAAGCCACAGATACAGAACTAGAGCGCCCCCAAAAGCATTCTCGCCCAGATGCACAACCTTTTGGAGCGACAGCTTGAGAAGCACCTAGGCAGCCCGGATGACATTCCCCGAGAGCTGGAAGACTTTATTCAGGCGGTAGACAAGTCCTACACCCAAGCCGACGAAGACCGAGAATTGCTCGAACGGTCGCTGGAGCTGACCTCCGAGGAGCTTGTCGAGCGCAACGAGCGTCTCCGTGATGAACTTGCCCGCCGCCGGGAGTCGGAGAAAAAGCTTCTGGAGGCTAAAAAGCAGGCTGAAGAAGCGAAGGAACAGGCCGAGGAGGCCAAAGAGCGAGCCGAGAAAATGGTACAGCTCAAAAACGCGTTTCTAGCAAACATGAGTCATGAGATCCGCACGCCTCTGACCTCGATCCTCGGGTTCGCCGGAGCAATCGGGGACGAGGTCGAGGCGCTCAAGAAGCAGTTTGGCGAGGCTGACTTTTCGCAACTAACCTATTTTTCCCGGCTGATCGAGAAGGGCGGGACGCGCCTCCTTGAGACCCTGGAGGGGGTGCTCAACCTGTCAAAGTTGGAGTCGGGCCAAATGGAGCTTTCCTCCGCGCCTGTTGATCTGTCGGGGCAAGCCTCTCAGGTAGCCCAGGAGTTCCGCGCAAAGGCCAACGAAAAAGAGCTTGAGCTAAAGATCCAGAAAGACAAGACGCCCCTTGAGGCTTGGGCCGATGAAGGCGGAGTCCAAATCGTTTTGCAGAACCTTATTTCCAATGCGATCAAGTACACCGAGCCTGGCGGGGAGGTATGTGTTCGGTCCTACCGCCAAAACGGGTCGGCGGTAATAGAAGTCGAAGATACCGGCATTGGCATGAAGCCGGAGGCCGCCGAAGATCTGTTCGAGCCGTTCCGGCAGGCCTCCAAGGGAATGAGCCGGAAGTACGAGGGAACTGGCGTAGGACTGGCAGTGACGCAAAAGGCCATAGAGCAGATGGACGGGAGCATTGAGGTAGAGACCCAAAAAGGAGAAGGGAGCTGCTTTGCTCTGCGCCTGCCTTTGACTGAAGAAAAACCTGCGCCTGCGTAGGCCCTAGGGCTTGGCGGAGGATCACCTGGAAACGCTACGGGAAACCGTCACGGAGGAACGCCACGGGAAACTCCCACGGGGAAACGTCACCTGCGCTAGCGCTGAGGACTTCGGTGGCGGCAGAAGCGCCCAAATGCCCCCTTCCCCGAAGGCATCTGCGTTTCTCTAAGCATCCCTCCGAAGACACTTGCGCCCTTGGCGCCCTCGCGACCAGGCACACGCGGCTCAATCACAACTCAATGATGCCTCCAAGGGCGACACCTCCAAGAGGGGTACGTTCCAAAGGAGATACACCCCAAGCAAGGGGAATATCTTCAGGCAACGGCTCTGAGGGCGTCTCCAACGTGGGAGCGCCTCTCACCTGCAGAGCCGATGCTTGCAGAGATGGTGACCCCGGCAAGCTTCACGTTCCGCCGGAACCGCTGCCTTCGATCCAGGCTGGAAACGTCTGATTCACTGAGCGTTGAAGAAGTGACCAATCATCCACCCTTCTGAAGCTATGAAAACACTCACAATCCAGCTCTCCGACGACACCGCGGGCCGCCTGGAGGCTCTCGCTGATCAGCTCGGAATGTCCACAGAAGAGGTCGCGCAGGTAAGCATCGACGATCAACTCAAACGCTTGGGCCGCGGATACGAGGAGGCCGCCGAAGAGGTCTTGTCGAAGAATGCTGAACTCTACCAACGTCTTTCGTAATCGAGGTCTTTCATAATCGAGGTCTCTCCCCGGCAGGAGTCTCTCAGGAGTCTCTCGTCGTTGGACCCCGACACAGCTGGCCATTCATAGGTGGCTATTCCCGTCAGCTCCACTATACTCGTCGAGCAATTGTGCGGTACCTGAGCGTCACTGAAGTTCTTGATCTCCATCGCCGCCTAATCGAAACGTCGGGAGGGAGTCCGGGACTTCGAGACCGGGGCGCTCTCGTCTCGGCCGTCCGCCAACCCCAAATGCAATTCGGCGGAGAAGAGCTACACTCCTCGATTGCTGAGAAAGCAGCGGCGATCGGGTTTACCCTGGTCCAGAACCACCCGTTTGTGGATGGAAACAAGCGGGTGGGCCACGCTTCGATGGAAGTATTCCTTAGGCTAAACGGCTGGGAGACCGTCGCTTCCGTGGATGAGCAGGAACGTCTTATCCTCGACGTAGCGGGGGGAACGGTCAGTCGGGACGAACTGACGGAGTGGCTTTCTGCTCACGTTGAACGCCTACAGTCTCCGGAGTAAGCTTTTTCCCAGAGGCAACCCCCGAGCACACAGCCCCGGCCTGACCGTGAATGCACCCGCGGAATTGTGCCGATTTGCCGGAGGTGGTGCCTGAGGCCGCGCAGTGACGAGCATGCGTTACGCAGAAGTGAGGAGCGTAATGATCGGGGCTTTGTCAACGGGAAAATTTGATACCCGATTTCGGGTCATGAGTTGCTATCGGGCCCGAGATCGGCGGCGAGTAGCCGTTTCAGAACGCCTCTGCAGGGATGACCCGTCGGCTTCGTCGCGAGGGGCCTTTGCCTTGCCCCGAAGGCATCTGCGTTTCTCCGGCCATCTCTCCGAAGACACTTCCGCCCTTGGTGCCCTTGCGACCAGGCACATGCGGCTCAATCATAACTCAATCGTGCTCCCGAGTGCGACACCTCCAAGAGGGATGCATTTCAAGGGAGATACATCCTAGGGGGGATATTTTCAGCCAACAGCTCCGAGGGCGCCCCCGACGTGGGAGCATCTCCGACGTGGGAGCGCCTCTCACCTGCAGAGCCGATGCCTGCAGAGATAGTCGTACCGAACAAGCGGCCGGAGGCTCAGCCGGCTGAAGCTTAAGCAGCTGAGATCCGGCTAGCTAAGGTCCAGAAGGTCCGGCCAGACAAGGTCCGGCTGGGGGCCCAGCCGGGGTCCAGTCGGCCACAGGCCAACTGGCTATAGACAGTTCAGCTGCAGACCAACCAGCTACAGAGAGCCAGCGGTGGAGGAGTGCCCGTCGCCTCCGTATTCCCCTGGCGCCGGCTTGGGAGACCCCGGCTCGGGAGCCCCCGGATTGGGAGCCCCTTCCCGGTGGGAGCGGGCTTCTGCTCCCAGATCGAACGCCTCGACCCCCTCTCGCAGCCGCCGAACCGTCCCCTCCAGGTCCTCCGACGCCCCGGCAACCTCCGTCACTCCCTGGGCGGACTCCTGGGCCGCCGCCGAGATCGACTGGACGCTCTGGGCTATCTCCTCGCTGGTGGTGGACTGCTCCTCGGAGGCCGCCGCAATCTCGTCGGCCTGCTTCTCGACCTTCCCGATCGAGCCGACCACCTCCTCGATCGCCTCCCCGGCCTGCCCGGCCAGCTCCAGCCCCTCCTCCGCCTTCCGGCTGCTCCGGCGGGCCGACTCGACCGCCTCGCTGGTCTCGGACTGGACCTGCTCGATCATCTCGGCGATCTCGGTCGTGGCCCGGTCGGCCTCCTCCGCAAGCTCCCGGACCTCCTCGGCCACCACCGCAAAGCCCTGGCCGGTCTGGCTCCCGGACTCCCCGCCAGCCCGAGCCGCCTCAATCGCCGCGTTCAGGGCGAGCAGGTTGGTCTGCTGGGCAATCTCGTCGATCTGCTCGATGACCTTGCCGATCTTCTCGCTGGACTGGCCGAGCCGCTCGATCGTGTCGGCGGTCTCCCCGACCGCTCCTGCAATCTCTTCCATCTTCTCGGTGGTCTGGCCGACGACCTCCCCGCCGCGCTCGGCCTGCCGGCTGCCGGACTCCGCCGCCTCGGCCGCCGAGTGGACGCTCTTGGCGTTCTCGCTGATCGTCTGGTTCAGCTCCTCGACCGCCGCGGCCACCTCCTCGGCCTGGGCGGACTGCTCCTCGGCGCTGGCGGCCATCTGGTCCGACGACGCAGAGATCTGGCTCGACGCGGAGGCGGTCTCGTCTGCCGCCTCTTTCACATCTGAGAGAAGCCGGCGAATGCTCCTTACCGCCTGGTTGAATTCCTCGAAGAGGCGGTCCATCATGGCCTTTTGGTCACTGAGATCGCCGTCGGCGTCCTCAAGGCGTGCCTGCACCGTCAGGTCCCCGTCGGCGAACCGGTTCATCGCGTCCAGCATCGTCTCGATGTTCTCGCTGAGATAGGCACGCTGCTCATTCGCTTTGGCCTTGGCGGCCTTCGCCTCACGGGCCGCCTCACGGGCCGCCTCACTTTTCTCTTCCATCTGGGTCATTGCCTCCTGGATTTGGCGCACCATCGTGTTGAATGAAGCGGCCAGTCGCCCCACCTCATCCTGCGTGTCGCGCTCCACGTGCACGCTGTAATCCCCGTCCGCGGCAGCATCTGCAGCGGCGGCCAACTCCTGTATCGGGCCAATAACCGTCCGCCGCGCCGCCACGTACAGGATGCCGGCGATGATGACGAGGAGGGCACTGCCGAAGAGAAAAATCATCCTCCGTGCGCCAGTGAGCTGGGCATTGATGTCACGATCCGGATAGGCGGCGACAATTGTGAATCCCCACGCTTCGAAGGTTGACCGCCGCACGTTCCACGCCTTTCCTTTACTGCTCCCCTTCTTACTGGACCCGCCCTCGTTGGCAAGTGCAGACTGTAGCTTGTTGGGACTGATGTGCTTTGAGTTGAACATAACCTCTCCTTCCCCGTCCAGCACGGCCAAGAACCCGTTCTCCAAGATGCGGGTCTCCTGGACGGATGCTTCAAGCGCCTTCATTCCACTCAGCTCATACCCTACGTACCAGATGCCCACCACGTCGCCCTGGGCATCCCGCATCGGTTCGTATCCCGTCAGGTATTTGTCTCCCAAGATGTCGACAATTCCGTAGTAGGACTCCCCGTCGGTGATGGCCGCGTAGGCGTTGCCGTCCGGATTCAGAACAGTTCCCACGGCTCGGCTGCCGTCGTCTTTTGTCACGTTGGTGCTAACGCGAACGAACGTGTCGCCGTCGCGCACAAACAGCGTGGCCGTCCCCCCAAGTTGCTCGGTAACCTGATCCGGCAGTTGATAGCGGCCCACCTGGCTGACACGGCCAAACTGCAGGTCCGGCACCGCTTTCCCCTCAAGCGACGTTCGTCCTCGCAGAGCAGGGGTGCCGAGTTGCCGGGCCTCGTCTTTCAGGGCCCGTATTCCACTGCGTACCATCTGCAGGCGGAGCCGGTTGATGGCTTGCATCCGCTCTGTGAAGCGCGCCGCACTGCTTTCGGCTTTCTCCTGGGCGGCTTGCCGGACATCGTCGCCAATTCGCATCGAGACGACAACCCCCGCTGCCACCACGCCCAGTCCGACCACGAGAATAATCGGAATCATAAACTTGGCGGCAATACGGGTGGTAGCGGCCGACCAAAGAGCAGTTAGGTATTTCACAACAGAATCTCAGTCCTATGTCGAATCTTGCATCGAGAGAGAAGCTTCAGCAGACCGTCTGGGGAACCGATCGAACTAACGCGAGGGGCCAACACGTCGGGCCAGCATCATGTCGGGCCAGCATGGCGGGCATGCGCACGTGAAAATACCGTAGGTACAACCGGTCACGTACAACCGGTCACGCACGACCGGTCACGTACAACAGACCCGCCAAGTGACTCTGCCCTTGAGTTCATCTCAGTCGCGGGTTGAGTTGGCAAATTTCGACGCGAGGTCGGCACGTCCCAGATTGCAGTGAAGGATCTTCACCAGAAGGCTTCTCCGGCAACAGCAGGCTCGTCCAGAGGCCATGCCAGAACCGGGCCTGCACCTGGTTCATGAACTGGCACCGGAGGCCAGAAAAGCTCTTTTCGACTTGCTGCCTGGACCGACTGACGGTCGAGTGGCCTTCACCCGGATCGTTCGATGGCGCCGGCGCGAGGGGTTTGAGCATGGCCGTCAAGCCAGTCGATTCGTCAAGCCAGTCGATTCGTCAAGCTAGTCAGAGAGCGCGCGGCCCCGATGCCCTCATCGGCCAAAAGGACGCGCCCTGGAGCCGGAGCATCTGCGATCGCCTCGGCGTCGCTAAAGCCGGGACTGCTAAAGCCGGGACTGCTAAAGCCGAGATCACCGCTTACGGACCGATGCTAGCCAGCTCCCTTCAGATGGGACCGCATCGGATGAGGCCGCAACGGATGGGACCGCAGTTAGTCGTCAACGAATAGGTAGTATTCGGTCAGATGAGTTTTGAGGTCACGAGTTTTCTCACCGTCCATAAGCCATCGGGGCGAAACGGTCCAAGGATCGAGCAACTGCTCAATATTGTGAGCCAGTCGCTTCGACGGTTATCTCTGCTTTCCAACCCGCAATTCGATTTGAGTTATCGGTGCATATCCAAAACCTTTAAGAGACCATTAAGAGAACATCTTGACTTCAACCTTAGTTAACAGACGTTTCCAAAAACAACCCTCCGTGCAAGTAGGGAGTGGACTTGCGTGAGAAGTGCGAATCAGGGGTTGAGAGCAAGGAGGAGCATCGCGGCGGCGAGCCGACCGAAGCAAGACGATCGGAAGCAACCTCCGCCCCGGAGGCCCGCTGCCATTTCGCCACACGGGTCGGCATCGAATCGGCGATGCGAATCATCTCGCTAGGGGGCTTTTACAGCCAACTTCTGAGAGGGCTTCTTGGGCCAGTGGAGCAAAAACGGCGCTCAGGCGACCCGGACGGCGGTTGTAGCTCTCCTGCGTGGGCAGATCCGGAAACCACTCCAAAAAGTGCTCTTCAACCCGGAGGTGAATCTCGCTGATAGTCGTCCGCTTTTTGATGAGCTTAAGCACGTAAGAAGCTATCGCTGTTTTCAGCACCTCCTCGTCGGTAACATCCGGCTGGTCATTGTTGCTCTGCCGCTGGGCCACTGCGCCGAGCCGGCCTCGGTAGCGCTGTCAGCACCCTGACTATCAGAACCCGTTTTACCGCCGGTGTCTGTCGGCCGAAGGGATGCCTGGCCGGATGGCCGATTTTCGTGAATGCGTTACGCAATTCCGCCGATATGCCGGATTGCCGCGTAGCGGCGCGCATCCGTTACGCAAAGAGGCGGATGCGTAACAATCGGGTGCGGCAAGGGTTTTTGGAAACAAGAGGGGTTTTGCCCCGACTCTGACCCGCTTCCGACCTGCTTTCCGGCTCGCCTTTCGGCTCATGGCTCGCCCCGACAAGCTCCCGAAGATCCTAACTCAGGAGGAGACGTCCTCGCTCTTAGGTCAGCCGAACCGGCGATACTTCGGCCCCCATCGCGACTACCTCTACATGAGGTTGATGCTCAAGGCAGGACTTCGGGCGTCGGAAGCGACGGCACTGCGGCCCGAGCATGTTGACCTCATAAGCGGAAAACTGACGGTCCGGGAAGGCAAGGGCGCGAAGGACCGGACGCTTTGGGTTGGAGAAGACCTCCTGGAGGAGCTCCGAGAATGGATGGACCGGCGGCAGGAAACCACCGGAGGTTCGGGCTACCTGCTCTCAACTTCGAAGGGAACGCAGGTGGCCACCTCTCACCTGCGCCGGTCGGTGAAGCGCTATGCCCGGAAGGCTAAGATCGAAGAGGTCGGGCGCGTGTCTCCGCACACCTTGAGACATACCTTCGCCACGCGGCTCTACCGGGAAACGGGAAACATCCGGCTCGTGCAAAAGGCCCTCGGGCACTCCGACTTGTCCACAACGATGATCTACACCCACGTCGTCGACGAGGAACTGGAGGGCGCGATGAAGGGCCTGTAGCTGGCGGAAAAGTCTCACATGTGTCCTACGGCCGGTCGGGTGGGCCGGAGAAGGGCGTCTTCTCGACCTCATCGGACGGGTCGCTCTCGGAGCTCTCTCCACTTTCCTCGGCCACGCTGGTCACGACGTAGTAGTACGTCGTCCTGTTCTCAGCAGTCCCGTCGGTGTAGCTTGTCTGACCGATGCCGGTCTCCAGCGGTCCGGAAGAGGCGTCTACGCCCGAGGAGGTGCTCCGGTAGACGCGGTAGGTATCTGCTCCGTCCACGGCGTCCCAGCTCAGACCGATCGCCCCGTCTTGCGAGGAAGCGCTCAAGCCCGACGGCGTAGCGGGAGGCGCTGGCCCGTTCCCGCCATTGGAGCCGCCTCCGCTGCAGGCAGGAAGCGTTAAGGCAAGGATCACCGTAAGGAAAAGTACGGGAAGACGACCTGCATCAGTCCTGCTCTCAAGAAGCAACCAGCCGGATGGTGAAGTCATAGTCTGTGAGACAAATTCGTCAGTAAGACGAGCCGGTCGAGAGAGTGAAGCGAAAAGCGCCTCAGCGCACGACGGTGATCTTCTGGGTGCGGGTCTTGCCGCCAGCCTTGAGCCGTCCGAAGTAGACCCCGCTGGAGAGCTGGCTGGCTCGGAGGTCTACCCGGTGACGCCCGGCCTCTTTCTGGCCGCTTTCCAAAGTGGCGACCCGCCGGCCGAGCACGTCGTAGACCTGCAGGCTGACTTCCTCGGCCTCCGGCAGGGCGTACTCGACGGTCGCCTGCCTCCGGGCCGGGTTCGGGTAGGACGTTAGACTCACCTCATCGGGAAGGACCTTATCCGTCTCACCCTCGACGTAGCCGTCGGTGCCGACCGCAAGCTTGAGCTGAGCAGTCTTGCCTTCCAACTTGACCTTGGCGGCTTCTTCCTTCCGCAAGTCGTAGGTTTTTCCGGCCGCAGGGTGGAGGAGGGCTACCGACCGCCCCTCGACCGCGCCGAGGTGCCCCGCGGCAAGCGTGATCGGGCCGCCAGCCTGGCTTGACAGGCGCAAGGCAAAGGTCTCCCCATCGCCCTCCACCGGCCGGCGCTCGGCCATGAGGACGCGTGCACGCTTCAACTCGGCCTTGCCCGAGGCCCCCTCGGAGGTTTCCCCAAGGTCTTCCTCGGAGGCCCTGATCCGTAGGCTCGTTTTTGCAAATCGGCTCGGCGGGGCGATCAAGTCCTCCGGACCGATCCCCGGCTCTGCGCCCTCGCGAAGTCCCACCTGTACGGTCGAGCCTGCACCTTCCGCGCGGGCCGGCGTCGCCGTGAGGGACAGCATCGCCGACTCCCCCTCCTTCTCCTTCGACATCTCGGATGAGGCCGCGCTTCCCGGCGCGCCGGGGTAGGGAATCACCAGTGAGTCCCGTTCGCTCTCGCCGTTGAAGAAGTAGTAGGCCTCGCCGGTGGCCGCCGAGGCGAAGGTGGCCGTCGAGTCGAATGTCCCGCCAAACGACCAGATCGGCTGCAGATCCCCGCTGGTCGCATCTTCGACGGCGGCCCAACTCACGTCCTTGCCGAAGGGATTGGACACGACGTTCCAACCTTCCCGCAGCCCAATCGCCGTGGCGGAGTCTCCCCGCAGGTCCACCGTCGGGATCGGCTCCTCGAAGGTCCACTCGCTGGTGGCGGTCAGCCAAAAGCCGTTGCCCGCCTGGAAGGTGAAGCTGCCGGACCCGTCGTACTTCTGCAGAAAGTCCCCCTCGGTCCCATCATCGTAGTAGGCCTGCCACTGGCTGCCGGCCTCCCCGCTCACGGCGTCGGCCAAGGGGCGATCAGCTTGACCCGGAAGGGCCACCAGCCGGTAGCTGGTCGAGTCGGTGGCCCCGCCAAACGTGCGGCTGGCGGAAGCGGTGACCTCCTGCGGGTAGAGGAAGGCGTTGACCTCGCTCGAAAGGGCGCTCTCACTACCGGACGCGTCGACGGCGGTCACCCCATAGCGGTACGTGCGGTTTTCGGTGGCGGTGGTGTCGGTGAAGTCTGTCTCCGAGATCAGGCCCTCAGTGAGCCCCGCGCCGCTTGTGTCCGGCGCCTGGCCCGCGGAGCGGTACAGGCGGTAGCCGGCCAGATCATCAGTCATGACTGAGTTCCAGGAGAGGAGTACCTGCTGGCTCTCCACGGTGGCTGTCAGCCCACTCGGCGCTGATGGTGATACCCGTTCAGTAAGACCTCCGTCGTTGATCGTCCAGCCCTCTTTCTCGATGATCGACTGGCGGGCCGATTCCGCGCCTGAGGTATATTGGCTCTGGCCGGCGTCAAATGTCAGGCCGTCGGTTAGGTCCAACTGGGCCCACCCGGTCAGAAGTGCGTCGTAGTTTGACGGGGAGAGCTTTGCCCCCCCGCCCAGGAAGTTCTCGAAGGAATTGGCAAAGTCCCTGGAGTCATCAACACTTGAGACATCCCATTCAGCAAGACTCTGATCGAAGGCGGTAGCGCCGTTAAACATTCGATCCATGTTTGTCACACTGGAGACATCCCAGTCGCCGATGTCCTGGTTGAAGCTGGTGGCCCTGGCGAACATGCCAGACATGTTAGTCACGCTAGAGACATCCCAAGAGCCGATTGGCTGGTTGAAGCTGCTAGCGCCGCTGAACATGGCGAGCATGTTGTTCACATTGGAGACATTCCAGTCGTTGAGCGGCTGGTTGAAACTGCTGGCATTGGCGAACATGACGAACATTCTGGTTGCGCTGGAGACGTCCCAGGAGCCGACCGGCTGGTTGAAGCTGCTGGCACCTCTAAACATGAGGCCCATGTTGGTGACGTTGGAGACATCCCAGTTGCCGATGTCCTGGTTGAAGCTGGTGGCGCCGGCGAACATGCCGTACATATCAGTCACGTTGGAGACATCCCAGTCGCCGATGTCCCCGTTAAAGCTGGTGGCGCCATTGAACATGTAGGCCATATCGGTCACCCCAGACAAGTCCGGGGTGTCGGCCGCATTATAAATCATGTTCTCTGCTCCTGAGAAAGCCCTTCCCATACTCTCCCACTGGATGTCTCCCCATTGTTCAATCGACTGGAGCCGTCGGGCGTTGGCCTGGTCCTCGCCACCAGAGTTCGCGTTGAGGTAGATCCGCGGAAATGTGCCGCTGATCTCGACCGTATATCTCCCAGCCTCCTTGTAGGAATGGCTGGGATCCGGGTCCGCTCCGGAGTAGGTCTCGGTCGTCCCGTCTCCCCACTTGATCTGAAAGTCGTAGTCGGAGGCGCTTTGCGCAGTGGGAATCGTGACCGATGAGTCTGGAGAGGTCGTCTTCCAGGTCGTGACGAACACATTTGAGCCCGTGACTTCAAGATCCACCTCAAGCGGACTTTTCTCGTTTGAGGCATTGTGTACGATCTCGAGAGTGGCTTCATGCCCGCCAGGCGTCTCCGGGTCGTACTGGACCCGGGTAGAGTCCTTCTCGCCGGGAGGCACTTCGATTTGTCCAGAAGAGAGCACCTCAAAGTGCTCGGCGCCTGGCCCCTTGAGATCCACCTGGGCCGTGAGTGCCGCATTTCCGGTGCTACGGAGCGGGAGCACCAAAGTATCTGCAGGTGGATTTCCTACAACCGCGCCGGGGAGCGCTACGTCGGGCGTGACGTACGGCGAGGTACCTTGCGAAGTGAGAGGGGCCATGACCTCTTGCAGGCTTGTGCGGTTGTCGGCAGGGCCGAATTTTTCATGGACCGAGACGCCCCAGGATGCGTCTCCGGTCTCTCCATCGGAGCCTACTGGCACCTCCTCCCTGTAGAGCAGTTCAGGACTGGAAAAAGTCGGGACTCTAGTGGCGTAAACCTCTTCGAAGCGATTGTAGGACATGACCGATACATACGGGTCGTCGTTGTAGATCCACCGCCAGCCGGCCGCATACTCGGTGCGTCCTCCATCTTCACCTGCCGCATTAGCGTCCTGCATGCGACTGTGAGCCATCCCCGTGTTGTGACCAAGCTCGTGGATGAACGTGTGCGTAGAAAGAAAAATGGAGCGGACACTTGTGACAGAGAACCCAAGTCTAGCGTTACCAGACCGATCCCAGTTGGGGGGGGACCAGGCTATTCCACCGCCGTAATCGATGAGCAAGGCCACCAAGTCTGCCTGGTACTCATGTCGCCACTGGTGCACCTCACTCATATACTCGCCGTTCACAAAATCCTGCGTGTGCGAGTCGGTCAGGCGTCTCAGGTCGGCAGCTTTATCTCCAGACCCCTCGTACTGAACCTCCTGGTGATGGACCAGATTGAGCTTTAATTCCACTTCCGTGTTTTCAATCGTCTCACGAGCGTTTCCCACCGCCTGCGAAATTGCAAAATCGATGTCTGCGCCCCGCTCTTCAGCCTCTGCTGCTGCAACAGGGGTATATACGACCATCACGTCAAGCTCGGAAGAGTCCTTCGAGGCACGTGCTGAGGAGGAATTATAGGACTCGCGAGGCCCTGCCCCCCCAATCTCTTCTTCCTTACCCCTCCCCGAGTCCGACTCAGGGGGAAGGATCGCGTCGTCCTGGAGACCCTGCTCGTAGACTTCCGGCCCGTGCTCAACCAGCATGTGGGTGTCTCGGGCAGAGTTGTAGTGGACCTCGAAGGCTCCACGGTGCTGGCCGATGGGGCGTGCTAAAAGGCGCGTGCGCCCTTCCCGGTAGGACAGGACGAAGTATCCCCACTTTCCGCTATCGAGATTACCACGCACCTGCGTGACGCCGGGCACATCCTCAGTCACGTCCGTGACGGTGCCAGTGTATTGGTCTTGAAATAACGACAACTGAACTTGGTCTCCTTCTCGAACGGAGCCGCTTTCTAAAGGACGCATGTCAAGCGCAGCTTGGCCTCGCCTCCGCTCGTGGCCTTTCTGCTCTACCCAAGATTTTTGAGTCGGGCCGTCGGCGCGGACTAGTTCCCATTCCGCGTCAGTTTGTCCGAGGGCCGGTGTTGCGGAGACAGCAAGGCTACAAATTACCGCGGTGAGGAAAAGGGCGCAGAGGCGCGGAAAGCGCGTCATAGATGCTAAAGTTGTGCAGTCGAAGCTACGCGAAGCAAGAGGTGACGATATACGCACTCGCCTACATCGGATGTCGGAATTCGTGAAACGCCTGCACTCTGCATAGCCCTTGAGGTCACTTTTTTACGGCCATTAATTACTTCAGCACAGGTATAGTCAGAGAATTGCGTCAATCCGGACTTGCATTATATCCAAAAGATTGCCGAAATAAAAAATCTCCACTAAAGGATTTGGGCAGCGGTGCTCAATCTGCCCCTACGCTTGCTCAAACTGCAGATCTAGCAAAACGCAAGTATACAGTTTTCGGGCCCTGATGCAACTCCGATCTTGAGGGTCTCTCCGAAGCGACAGGTTGAAGAGAAGCGACAAGTTAAATACTTACTCGAAGCGGGCACAGAAGCTCTCACAGAGGGTTTTCATCCGCTGAAGGGTGATCGACTGCCCCGTGGACTTCGACTGGTTTGGGACCTCCTGCTCAGCCTGCTTGGCGGCCCGCTTGTGAAGCTTATCCAACCGCTCTTGGCTCAAGGCGTCGATCTGCTCCTGGGTCAGGCCTGAGAGAAAAACGTCCATCACGTCGATGTTGAGCGCCTCCGTCCGGTCCTCCATCTTCGGCTTCTCGGGCCGCTCCTGGCCGCTCTGGGCGCGGAAGCTCGTCTCTTCAGGACACTACCCTTTTTGAGTTAGGCCCGCGAAGTGCCTGACGGGACCAAGCACCGATTAGCTTCCGCCGGTGCTCACTTCGAGCCCACCGTGGAGCGGAATGCCTGGGTCCTGAAACGAGTCTTGAAACGTTCCCGCGCTCCGGCCTCGGTTAATCAGAAAGCCCTTCGGCTCGGGCATCCTGTTTCCTGCACACCCGGTGCCTGGCGTGCCGACATGCGAGGAGTTGTCGCTGTTTCCAGTGACCGTCCAGTTTTTCACGCCGTCTACCACGAACCCGTATCCCATGCGGCTGCCCTCCAAGACGTTGTTTTTCACCGTGGCTCCCCGGTTGCGGTCGCCGGCGTGATGACACCAGTTCCAGGCGGAAGGTCCCATTCCCAAGGCAATTTTGATCAGAGCTCCCCGCGCGTCGATGGTATTTCCTTCAACCACCGTCCCGCTGTAATCACTGTGGACGGCATTCCCATCGTTGCCGTAGTCCACCATGTTGATGCCTCCGAGAAGCGTCCTGTTCTCGGCAATGATCGTGTTGTCCTTCACCGCTGAGCCGGCTGCCCCGAAGATGACGATCCCGCCATCAGTAGCGTCGACAATTCGGTTCCCTACTATTTCGGAATCCTCGCAAGAAAGAGAAATGCCGTCCGCCCACCTCCCATCAGCTGTCCCGGCAGGCCCGAACGTGCTGCTTCTGACGGTGATATTCCGGCAGCTTCCACCCCACTCCGGAAGTTGAAGCGTAGACCAGCTCCTCGTGTTTTTCGCCTTCACGTTCTTGACCACTGCGCCCCGGGCATCACGCCCAAAAATCAGGAGGGCCTCCCCATCTTTGTATCCATACTCCGGCCGATTCCCATCTACGATCACGCTTTCGATCGCCACATCGGTCTGATCGGTTTCTCTGATCACACTCGTTAGATCAGACGAACTGATTTTCAGTACCGCTCGCTCTTCACCCGATGGCCGACCCTCCGTGTAGATGCTTTGCCCATCGCTGGTGTAGTCCAGCTGCTGACTGACCTCGAACTCCGCGCCTTTGCAAAGCACGGCATCCCCGCCGCCATTGAGCGCAGACTGAATGGCACCGCCTGTCCCAGAGGTGATGCAACTGCTCGTGGCCGGCTCCTCATCTGCAGGCTGATCGGAGCTTCCGCCTGGAGATTGGTCACATCCGGTCAGCATTCCGACCAGCAAGACTGCAGCGAAAGGGAGGATGGCTGTGGCTCGGGTCATCTCTGGCTCCGTCCTTGGCTTTTGGACACTTTTTGTGCTCCATGCTGGGCATTCGGCACAATACAAAGACTAGGCTTGGGAATGATTCGATCAGGGAGCCGGAGTCTTCCCGCCAGCCGACTGCCGGGGCTGCACTGGCCGCGCGCCGCCGCCGGGTCTGATACAATCGGTTTTGGCAAATCTTCTGAAGCCACTCCACCGTCCTTCAGCATCCTTGGAGAGAGACAGCAAGAAGAGGCAGCAAGAGCTGGGCCTGAATCTCTCTGGAGCGATCGCTGGCGGCGTTGACGGGAAGATGGTAGCGTGTCAGAAGTGGCCAGTAAAAGTGGTGGTTAGAGGGAAAATGAGTACCCGACCCCCACGGTAATTGCCTCATTCTCAAGCTCTATGCTCTGGTTGACGTCTGATGCGCTGTCGGAATTGAATGCGGTGAAGCTAGGGTTGTAGCGCACGTCCAGAAAGAGCGAGTCCCCAGAGTCGAGGACGTATGAGGCGCCTCCTCCGATAACGGCCCCGACGTCTGTGGTCTCGATGTCTGGGCTCTCCGGCTCGTCGGCTCCGGCGTTTATCTCTTGCTCCTGTCCGAACCGGTTGAATGCTGTGGTCGTGATCTCCGAATCGAGGTTCGAGCTAAGGGCAAAGCCGATCGATGGCCCCGCAAAGACTTGCGGTCGAACCCGGCTGCCTGTCTTGAAACTGTATTCCGCCAGCACTGGAACGTCCAGGTAGTCGTATCTGAGGCTGAAGTCAGAGGTAACGCGAACGAACTGACCATTCGCTGTTCGTCCTTCCGTCTCAAGATCGAGATCGCTTCCCTTTTGAGAATACCCGACCTCTGTGCGGACAGAAAAGGATTCGCTTACGCTGAAGCGGAGAAAACCTCCAACTCGAACCCCAAAAACGCGGCTGTATTCGCCAGATGCACCCTCCTGTTGGTTAATCGCGCCGGTGTCTCCCTTGAAAGTGGAGTAGTTGGTGCCTCCCCGGAGGCCCACCTCTACGTCTTGTGCATGGGAGAGCCCCACCGAAAGGAGAAGTATGGTGAGCGTCGCGGTTAACGTTCGCATAAAACGATGCTTGTCAAGGAGTAAGGGGAGAGAGATGCAATTTTGGGTCATCCAGAAGATACCCTATTCTTTTTCCTACGTTGGGCTTGCATGGTTTCGAAAAAAACTGTTCGATCGGCACCACGTCCTTCTCCACGGCTCACGCCAGGAGCCTGTTCGAGGCCACTATGCTACCCAAATAAGAGCCGTCAAATAAGAGCCAGAGCAATAAGAACCGGGGCGGTCACAGAAAGCCATGCTCTACCAGTGTCCGACGGGCTGTCTGCAGTTCGACGCACGCGCCCGAGGTGCCAGCATCTCCTTCCCGTGACGCAGGCCCAAGCGACCGAAGAGGCGGTGATGGCCGGAGTTCTACACGACCTCGTCGAGAATACCCGCTTACGCTTCGACGATTTGCGGGAACGGGGCTACCCGGGCGAGGTCATCGAGGAGCCTCGCCACGTCACCAAACAGGACGGGGAGCATTACCGAGAGTTTGCCAGGCGCGCCGGCCAGCATCCCATTGCCCGGCAGGTCAAAACCCGTGGACTTGGAGGACAATACGGACGTGACGCGCCTGAAGATAGTCACAGCGGAAGACACCGAGCGCCTTGCGAAGTACCGGGGGGGCTCACTGCCGACTGACCAGTTGACGCTTCGACAGTTGATGCTTCACCAGTTGAAACTTCCCGGATGAGAGGCCCCCGTCCGTGAAACTGCTCAGGGTGATTTCACAGTCTGCAGAGAGAGCGAAATAGATAGGCTATTTCTAATGCCTATCGAAGTCAAATTCTCTAACAGACAAGATTTCTTCGTGCTCAGTCTATTTTCCCGAAATTAGGATGGCTCCTCTTCATATGCCTTCGACCACACCGGTCTGAGTTTTGCTTCATATATCTTGATATACAAGAATAGAAAGTCTCAAGATTGAGCAGGTCGTGCGAGTCTCAGTATCCCTCGTAGGCTATATTCAATCGCCGAACGCTTGGGTATCGGTCCAGGGCACCACCTGTAACAGCTGTAGGAACAGAGCCGTCGCGCCATCAAGCGGGCACAAGGCGCACAGGAGATTTCTCGCGCTCAATTTGAGACTCGCGGATAATCGGTCCTTTGCGCGTCCAGTCACGGAAATGGAAAACACTAGTGGTGTGGTGTGGCTTGACAGGACGAAGCTTGCGCTTAAGGAGATTGGCGAGACGGCTATCGTGAGTTGACAAGATTATCTGTCTGTGCTCGCGGGAACGGCGAATCAGGTCCATGAGCCCGAGGAGGTTGATGTCGTCTAGGCTCTGCAGCGGGTCGTCGAGCATGAGTGCCTTCAGAGGAATGTTTTGCACCCCAAGGTTGAGAGCAAAAAAAATCGAGAGCGCGACGACGTTAATCTGCGAACTCGACATGACGGAAAACGGATCGCGATCGTCAAAGTCACGATCGCGATCGGAGACATAGGGATTGAGGCGACCGCGATTGTATGCAAAGCTTGGCGTGAGGCGAATATTGCGGAACGTAGGATGTGGACTGACTTTTGAGTAGATCTTTTGAAGTAGGGTACTCACGCTGTTGAGGCGCTGCTTTACAAATTCCTCGGTTGCTTTCTGGAGTTGATCGATATATTTGTTAGCAAGATCACGCGTCTCCATCATCGCATCGATCCCCGACTCGGTCTCGTCGACCTGTTCCTGGAGAGATTCAATTCGGCTTTCGATTTCTTCACGTCGAGACTCTTGGGCAATGGTTGCGAGTCGAAGTGAGAGTGACTCTCCGTTTTGGGCATGATCAGAAAGCGCTTCGACGCGTTCTTCCAGAGATTGGCGAGCACGGCGCAAACTATCACTGAGCGACTCGTCGTTGCGAACGGATACGTCGTTTTCATCCAGCCACTCTCGGATATCTCCTTCGATGCGCTCAGCTTTCCGGTGTTGGGCTTGCGCTTCGTCCAGCTTCTCTGCCGCTTCGGAGACAGCGTTTTCAGCTTGGTCAAGTTGGTTGATTGCAGCTTCGAGGAAGTCCGGGGTTTCATTTTCATCATCGGGCTCCCCGTTAATCTCCCGAGCTCTTTTGATAAGAGTCTCTAAGTGTTGTCGTGTCGTTTCTTGGTCGTGGGCTTGCTGACAAACCGGACAGCGTTCGTCAACATGTCGAAGAGCGATTTCGGCAAGCGTGGCGAGTTCCTGGGTTTCTTCCTGCTCTTTAATCTGCTGCTTACGTCGTTCAGCTGCAGCTTCTCGCGCCTCTTCGACGGCCGCTTCCGCTTCTTCCTTCTCAGCCTGAGCATCGGAAAGAGCATATTTCAGCGCCTTGAGGTCCGGAAGATTGTCCTCATCGGGGAGCTCTTTAGCATCTTCAATTCGGTTTGAAGCCTCCGAGAGCCGGCGATCTGACTGCCGGCGAAGAGTACTTAGGGTTTTAATTGCCTCATCAATTGCCGAGGAGGCGTCCGAATCATCAACCGCCGGGGGATTCCGATCGACCCCGAGCTTTCCCGCAGTGGTCCACCACTCAGACCACTTCTGTCGAAAGTCCTCTAAGTCTTCAGTCTCTGGTTCACCCAGATCGTCGCGGTCATTTTTCGCATCTTCGAGAGCGCGTCGTTTCTCTTTAAGGTTCTCCTTTCGTTGGTTGATTTCTTTCGACCAATTGGAGCGCTGGTTGTCTAGAGTCGTGTTGAGCTCTCCTATACGACCTGCTTCAACCAGTTCGCTAACAACTTTAAACCGTTGCTTTTCCGTATCGGCTTCGACAAACTGGCGAACGAGATCCTGCTGGAGATACACGCTTCGCGTGAAAGCACGGGAGAAAGCCTCGTGCGAGTCTTCAGCCAACTGAGCCTGCGGCCAAAGTCGGTCGCGCAGCCACGAAGTCGCATTTCTTCCTTCTGCGATCACATCGTCATCAGTGCGAATGGTTACCTGAGTTCCGTTAGAATCGTCACTCCGAACGATCTGAAAGGAGTCCTTGTCGTCGGAAAGCTGGAGTTCTACTCGTGCGAACTCGCTGCTCGAATACAGCGACGTTACGGGCACGTCGTCGCTCTTCGATTCCAAACGTGGAAGCGATCCAGTGAGAGCCCATAGCATGGCGTCGAAGACCGAAGTTTTCCCCCGTCCGTTCGCCCCAGTGAACAGAATAACGTCAGCGTCCAGATCGAACGAGTGGTCTTCGGTGAAGGCACGAAAGCCTTGAATGTCGAGCCCAGTGATTCTCATCGGTTTTGGGTGTAGTCATGAAGTGCTTCAAGTAGAGGCGCTTGCTCTCGATATGCATCTATCAGCACTCGGGTCGCTTCTTCAGGAAGGTCGAGTAGAGACGGTAGTTCGTCGAGTCCGGAAGAAGGAACGTCGTCGCTGCCACCAATCTCAAGAGGAAGGACGGGTAGTAGTAGTTTTGCAATATCATTTTTATGCGACAGGTCTTCACCCGTGGCGACGAGTTTTCGAAGGCGAGAGGTGTCGTAGCGGATACGAGTTAGGGCTTCACGCTGCTCGTCTTCGGGGAGTCCACTGGTCATAAGCACGAGGTATCCATCCGAAGATTTTGCTTCACCACGGCCAAAGTGCTCGGAAATTTTGCTGCTCAGTGCATCCTGATCGTGGGGCCAATCGTGGATGAGTTCGTCGCAAGTGGAGTACAGTACGGCACCGACAATGCTATACTCGTCCTCAAAGACAAACGCAGAGCGGTCTTTCGTCCCCCACTCGCTCGGGGTTTCGCCGCGTTCAAAGCCGTTCTCGTGGAGCACTTCACGGACGCCGGCCAAAACCTGAGTGTCTTTAAGGGAAGTCATGATAAAGGTAAGCCATAGGTAAGAGTGGATCGCTGAATGTATAGCTTTAACGTATCAGACCATCAGGAATCGATCTCGAATACAGAATCGAGTTCATCTGTTTTCTCTTGAAGGTTGTGCGTGTCGACTCGTGTGGGGTACGGAGTGGAATCTGAGATGCTCTGTCTATCTTTTGAGGCATCAGGGTTGGTCAGATCAGAAGGGGGCGCAATATTCTGCGGATCTCCGTCTAATCCCCGCCCAAGCACGCAAGTAGCCTGGTTTACTGATTCAATCGCTGAGGTCGAGGTAGAAGTGAGTTTGGAATCCACGTGCGACCATCCCCTATCCCCGCGACCGTGAAACAGACGAGCGACGACGGACCGAGGATTGCCAGATCTACTGAATTCTACAGACCCATCTGATGGACGAAAGACTACCTGATCAAAATCGTATCGTCGTGCGACGAAGTCCACGGCCAGGAGGAGCCGTCCGACCCAGCGAGCAACCAAGTTCTGGTTGTGAGGTGTGTATTTCTCCGACATCAGGAACCAGTGAGCACGTAATCTTCCTAGATCAAGAAAAGAGGTTGAACCTGAATGGAGGTACGACTTGATTCTTTCCTCGAGGTCGGTTTGCTCCTCAGGATCCATAGCGTCGAAGAGTGCTCTCTCATCATTCCAAGCCATGTCTGCGCACTCGTTACATAGATCGCGAACTTGTCGGATCAGGGCACGCTTTCCCGCCTTCCTCATGAACGCGTTCCATCCACACGAAACGTACTGGCCCTCTTGAATGCCTATCGCATCCGCTAACGGGGCTTTTTCCAATTCGCCATCCTCATTCTCCTGCTCGTATGGGCTGGGATCGACCTGGTAAAACGTCGAAGCGGAGCTGAACGTGTTGTGTAACTTCTTTGCCGTCTCAGTAAGCACCTTCACAGGAGTGCCTAATCCAGCAAACACGGTTGACGAACGGATCAGTTGAGACTGGACAATAGCCTCTCCCCACGTTTCTTGCCAATTATTGAGCTGACCGGTCCGCATGACCAAGTCGTTGGGATTGTCCGCGTCTGCCTTTCCGTGGAGGTACACGAGGTTGATATCCCCAAAGTCGGACTGCGTACTCACACTGCGAATCTCACTTACTTCCTGACCACTGACGTCACCGAGTGCCTGTGACATCGCATCATCGTAATTGAGGGTGATGACACAAGAGATAATGCCTTCCCGCATCATTGCTGCAGCAATCTGATGCCCTTCGTTGGCATCGACGTGCAAAAACCGTTGACGGATGTGCCCAACAATCGGCTCCAGACCCCCCGTTACTTGAGATACAGCTTCTGCCACCTCAGAAAGATCTGAAGGGTCATCGCAGAAGTCTTCTTCCAAGTAACCATCATCCACCAACTCTTGGTAGACACGCTGTGATACTGCTTTCGACAGGGGAAGGTCAGTTCGGCCATCGAAAGAACACCCCGCTCCCAAGATGAGAGTGATAGAGTGACCACCGTGGTCAGCGAAGTCTTGATTTAAGGGGGGAGGAAGGGAAACGTCGTTCATGAAGGTAGTCTGAGTTGAGCTTACCAGTTAGTATCAGATGGAAGGGGGCCTGCTCTGATGGAAGAAGAACTCATCATCGATCGTCAAAAAATCGGCCCTGTGAGCCGCGACTAAGTCCTAACTGTTATCCGGTCAGGCCTCGACTCCCCCTAGATTTGCCTTTACCTATCGGTGGAAGAGCGTTTGGAGACCTCCTACCTTCGCACGACCAGAAACTACCTAGGCTCGTCAAATCAAATCTCTGATCCGACGGTGGACTCTTCCAGTTCTTCCTGGACCCCTCGAAACTGCTCTAGCGCCGCCCCGAGGTTCTCGACGATGTCGCTGGCCAGCACATCGGGCTCCGGGAGGTTCTCGGTGTCCTCCAGGCTATCGTCCTTAAGCCAGAAGATGTCAAGGTTCGTCTTGTCCCGCTCGATGAGTTCGTCGTACTCGTAGGCCTTGAACCGTTCGGTCTCTTCCCGGTCACGGCGGTTCTCCGGGTTGTAGCACTCCAGAAAGTCGGTCAGGTCCTCATACGTCATCGGGTCCCGCTTCAGGGTAAAGTGCTTGTTGGTCCGGAGGTCGTAGATCCAGAGCGTCTCCGTCCAAGGGGTCGTGCTGGCGGGTTTCCGGTCGAAGAAAAGGACGTTGGCCTTCACCCCCTGGGCGTAGAAGATGCCCGTGGGCAGCCGCAGGAGCGTGTGCACGTCGTACTGGTTCAGAAGCCGCTTTCGGACCGTTTCTCCAGCCCCGCCTTCAAACAGCACGTTGTCCGGGACCACGATGGCGGCGGTCCCCCCGATGGACAGCATGTTGGCGACGTGCTGGAGGAAGTTGAGCTGCTTGTTGGACGTGCTCGTCCAGAAGTCATCTCGCTCGTAGGTTAGGGTCTGCTTCTGGCTTTCCCCCTCCTCGTTGAGGACCGTGAAGCTGGCCTTCTTGCCAAACGGTGGATTCGTGAGCACAAGGTCATACCGATCGTCCGGCTGGCTCACAAGGGAATCTTCCACGACCACGGGTGGATCCTCGCTGTCGCTGATCTCCGTTGGCCCAATGCCGTGGAGGTACAGGTTCATCGTGCAGAGCCGAGCGGTGTTGTCGACGATTTCTCGGCCCTGGAAGGTTTCCTCCCGCAGGTCCTCCTTCTGATCGCGGGTGAGACTGTGGCCATCGGTGATGTGATCTTTTGCGGCCAAGAAGAACCCACCGGTTCCAGCCGCAGGGTCAGCAATCGTCTGGTCGGGCCCAGGGTCGACGGCATCGACCATCGCCTTGATCAGTGGGCGCGGAGTGAAGTACTGCCCAGCTCCGCTCTTGGTGTCCTGAGCGTTCTTCTCCAGAAGGCCCTCGTAGATGTCGCCCTTCACGTCTACGTCGAGGCCCATCCACGTCTCTTCGTCGATGTAGTCGATGAGACGGCGCAGACGGGCAGGGTTTTGAATTCGGTTCTGGGCCTTGCCGAAGATGATCCCAATCATTCCGCCCTGCGTCTGGAGCTCCTGTAGGGTACGGCGGTACTGGCTCTGCAGGGCCTCGCCCTTGAGTTTATTGCCGTCCTCATCCTTCAGAAGGCGCTCCCACCGGTATTCGTCGGGGATAGACGACTCTTTGCCGAGCTCCCGGCGCTCTTGGTCCATCTTGAGGAACAGGAGGTACGTCAATTGCTCGACGTAGTCGCCGTAGCTGACGCCATCGTCCCGAAGGACATCGCAAAAATTCCAGAGGCGTTGGACGATTTGTGGACTGTCGGCAGGCATCCTATGGGGGTTCCTGGTGAATTAAAGATCGTACTCAGCGTCAGGATCGACGTAAATTCGGTTGAGGAATTCGCCATCCAGGTGATCGAAGTCGTCATCAGTTGTTATCAGTGTCGCGCCCACAACGGACGCTGTTGCCGCAATCCAGACATCATTCTTTCCCATATTACGGTCGGATTCGTCCATCTCTCGACCTGGCAGTGCGTTCTGGCTATAGGCGTCAATCTCAGCGTAATGGCCAATCAGGTCGCCTGACTGGAGAGGGACAACGCTCACGCTGTCCAGTTTGTATTGGAGCTCTTCCTTCTTACGGGTCCCCCAATCGAACTGGTACGCAAGGGAATGCAGCTCACCTTTCGTGACCGCTGAGACGAGCGCAATATTGTTGCGTTCAAGGGGAGCGTGCTGCTGGTCGATATGCCGACTATAGGAAGTGTCTCGAACGTAGCCGACAAAGACGTTGGTATCGAGGACATAGGTGTCCGAACCAGTAGACATGTAGAGGCATCAGTCAAGCGCGCTGAGAATATCGTCGATGGACTCATCCCCAGGCCAAGTCCCGCGGATCTTTTTTATATCGGCTCCAGCATCGAACTGTGATAAATCGCGTTCGCTAAGCGGCTGCTTTTCGGATGCCTCTTCCTCAATTTCAGTCCTCGATTGCTTGAAAAAATCGTCTCCGGTCTGAGCAGATCGGAGAGCACGGGCATCCACAAAACGGAGCGACCCAGCAGGAGTGAAGTGGGCTTGGCCTTGAACCGTGACTTCCTTACCCCAAAGATCACCAAGCTTTTCGGCGCCTATTTCGGTGGACTGGACCACGCCTTGGATAGTGTCACCTGTTTCCGTTTTGAGCTTGAACGAGCGTTGGCTGTATTCAATCACATCCAGTCTCCCAGAGAGCACGACAGAAAATGGAGGTGGGGTCTTCTGTTTGAGCCTTTGAGCTTGCTGGATGTGGGTGCGATTTACATCGAAGGCAACTTCCCCTGTATTTTTGTTGCGGAGTCTAAGAGTCTCACCGTTTTCGATCACGCGTTGAAAGGACTCGATCGCAGACAGCACGCCGCTATCGTACCGGGGACTTTCACGGTCATCAGCAAATACGTCGTCCAAAGCATCCCCCAACAGGGTAAGCGCTGTCCACTCGCCGTTGGGCTTGGATCGCCAAAAGTCCTGTTGCTGTACGGCCTCCTCTGCCGTCTCTTTCAGAAGCGGGGCCCGAATTGGAAAGACGGTCGATCCTTCCTGCAGTCCTGTAACCAGGAACTGCGTGGACTCGGTCATCCAGTCCGGTTTCCGTCCCCGACGTGTACTTCTCCCCTCGACGGATAGGCGGAGCACCCGTCCGGAAGCATCAATGATTGCGTCAAGCAGGTCACGCAGAGCCATCGCGTCGATGGTCCCTGGTTCGGCGTCCAGCCCGCGCATCTCAATGTCGTATGGGACGTGGTCCACGGCGACACGGGACAGAAGTGTGAGTAAAAGTGGATCTGGTCGTACCGTTGGGACAGCGGTGAGATTCGCTTTCTACAAGTCCATCTCAATTTGCTTGCTTGGGTCTGCGGAGCCCATCAGATCCTCAACGTCCGAATCTCCGTCGTTTCTGGATGTATCTGACTCCTCCGACGTCGTACCGTAGACCGAAGGAGGCAGGGCACCGTCCTCATGCGGCACCAGCTGGCCGCTGAAGGCTTGCTTGAGAATACTTTGCCGGAGCCGTTCACCTCGAACGTTTTCTCGTTCAGCGGTATCTGCGACGTCGTCAGCAACGGACAGCAGGCGCTCTGCTTCCTGTACTATCTCACGTTGCTCAGCCAGTGGAGGAAGTGGAAACGGCATCTTGCTGAATCGTCTGGAGCCAAGGTGGGCAACACTGGTTGTTTGATTAGCCACATCCGCAAAACGCCCAGTATGCATGTAACCTTGGAAAATGAGGAGTGCGTACTGGCGGTCTAAAGATTCATATCCCCGAAATCGGATCAGTGTGTTTTGAAAACAGCAGTCAGGGGGGGTCCCTTGATACATTGCCGGGCGACCAACTAATTCAAGACTCTGTCCCTCGTTGAGGAGGATATCGCCCTCCTCAAGCTTATACTTCTTGTATGCTCGCTCGGAGAAGTGCATCTCTTTAACATCACTAGTATCGATACGCTCTTCAAAAACGTTCGCGACCCGCAGGTAGGGTACCATGTTTTCTCCGTCGTGGTATTCTGGAGCTCGTTGACGGCCCAATTGGACTTGACCCACCTGCTGCACTTGAACCCATCCCCAAGTTGAGGGGACATCGGGCAGCTCTGCTGAATCAGGCTGATCGTATGTCTTGAAGCGGCTTTTCCACCCACTTGGAGGCTCTTTACCTTTTGACTCGTATTTTTCCCATCGATACCAACTTTCCCAAAATTGTCTCCGCTCCTCCGTTATCCGCTCTAGCAACTGATCGGCAGGCTCGGAGTCGTGGGTGCGGCGCCAGTCGGCGGTAAGACGACCCTCGACGGCAGCCTGAAGGACGCTCAAGCGGTAGCGCTCCAGCTGCCGATCGGCGGTCTGGAGATCGCTCATCCCCGCGTCGAGGTTGGAGAACAGCTCTTCGATTTTATCAATGATGCGGCGTTGCTCGGAGAGAGGTGGAATGGGGACGTCCACTTTGCCTTCTAGAAAGCCCACTCCAATGCTTGCCTGATTGACATGGTTACGGCAGTGCATTCTGAAATACCCGTCCCGAAACAGGAACTGAAGCCAATGGGCGACCCATTTTGAGTGAACTCCGTCTGCGAGATCCCGAATCCGAGTCATGTGGTTTGAGTGCGCCCAGTCCCTATCCAAGTCAATGTGCGCTGTCTTCCCAACCAGCTTAGGACTATTGGTATTGTTGAATAGGACATCCCCAGCTCTCAAAGGAGTATACTCCTCTTCGACGTATTTTACCTTCGACAAGTCGATCTCGCCATCCTCGGAGATGTTCATCGGACGCAGGTGGGGCACTCCCTCCCCCTCCTGATTATGATCACCGCAGGGGAAGCCCGGACTGATTATACCTGCTATCTTCCCAAGCTTCTTTGAGGGCCAGTAATCTGGGAAGTCAAAAAGGTCTTCAGTGGTTTGACTCATGCCGCAACAGCGTCGTTAAGTTCGTTGAGAATGTCGTCTAGCTCATCGTCGTCGAAGAGGGCGTAGGCCTTGTAGATCCCGCCCTTGTCCTCAAACGGGGAGTACTCAAAGTCGTCCTCCTCGATGGTCAGGTTCGCCGCGAGGTGCTCCTTAATCATCTCCAGCCACTCCAGCTGCTCGGCGGTGAACTTCTGCTGTCGGTCTTGGTGGCCCAGCCAGGCGTAGAAGCGCTCTTCAACCTCCTCGCGGAACGGCTCCAGCTCCTCCTCTTCCCCCATCGCGTGGCGGACTAGAGAGATGATATCGGTGAGGAGGCGGTCCTCTCCGGCGCCCTTGACCTTGCCCTCCTCCAGCCGGGCGTAGGCCTTCCACAGCTCCTCCGGCGTTGTCTCCAGGGGCGGCTGCTTGATCGCCTCCGCCAGCTCCTGGATCTGCTCCAAGGTGAGGTGACGGTCCCCATGAGGCTGGTCGTAGAAGATCTCCAGCGCCGTGATCTCGTCCTTGTTTTCCTCGATGAACTGCTCGAAGGACTCGATCCGGTCGTGGGCCCAGTTCGCGCTGGCCGGCGTCTCGTGTTCAACCTCAAGTACTTCATCCCGGCTCACGTCATCAATCGTGACGTAGCTTCGCTCCCGCACCCGTTGAATCGTGTCTCGTACCTCCGGATCCTCGATCGGCTTGCAGGCCTCATCGATCAGCTCCTCAGTCGCCTCGTCGATCTGCTTCTCCGTCGGGTCCTCCGTGCCGAACTTCTCTTGGGCTCGCCGCAGCTGCTCGTCGTAGTCGGCGGCGGTGACGAATCCCTCTGTGAGACCGGTCATCGTCTCTGTGTCGTGGCCGCGCTCCTCCGCGCTGCGGGCCAGTTCCTCCTCGATCTCCTCCCGGTCTTTCGGCTGCAGGGATCGGTTCATGCGGGCAAAGCGGTCTCCCAATGAGGACATTGTGTCCTCGTCCCGGGCGCTTCCCTCCACGGCCCCGCGGACCAGTTGGTCGAAGGAAGCCGAGGGCTCGCGGTCCAAGGGGTTTGCGTCGGTCTTCTTGTTTTCGGTGACGCCCACCGCGTCGACGAGGACGAAGTGGGTCTTCGACAAGGCTTCCTCTCCGGACACCGCCTGGAGGTCCGAGGAATCGATGGTGCGGGTGCCACGCCCCAGCATCTGCTCGAAGTAGACACTGGACTGGACGTTGCGCATAAACAGCAGCAGCTCCAGGGGCTTCACGTCGGTCCCCGTCGAGATCATGTCTACCGATACCACGACCCGCGGGTACACCGAGTTGCGGAACTGCTGAATCACGTCCTCCGGGTCCTGCACCGTGTAGGTGACCTTCTTCGCAAACCGGTTGCCCTTTTCGAACTCCTCCCGCAGGATGCGGAGGACATCATCGGCGTGGTTGTCGTCTTTGGTGAACACCAGCGTCTTCGGAAACATCGACCGGTCGGGGAAAAGCCGGTTTCTTGCTTCGTCCCGGAAGGTAGAGAGCACCGTCTGAATCTGGCTGGGAGCGACCACGTCACGGTCCAGCTCCGATCCTTCGTACTCCAGCTCCTCGTCCAGCTCCTGCATCCGGGTCTGCCGCGTCTTCTTTTCCCGCTGCTCGACGGTGTATCCGGCGTCGACGGAGCTGCCCTCTTCGGTGATCTCCGTGCGGATCTTGAACACCTCGTAGGGGACGTTGACGTCGTGGGCCACCGACTTCTCGTATGGGTACTCGCTCACGAGTTGCTGCTGGAAAAAGCCCAGCGTCTGCTTCGAGGGGGTGGCCGTGAGCCCCACCAAAAACGCATCGAAGTACTCCAGGACCTGCCGCCAGACGTTGTAAATCGAGCGGTGGCACTCGTCGACGATGATAAAGTCGAACGTTTCCGGCGGCACCTCCGCGTTGTACATCACGTCCCGGATCACGCCGGTGGGCGTTGTCTCAAAGGCGGAGGTGTCTTCGTCGAGGTCGTCGGGGTCCCCGCCCTTCAGCATCGAGTAGACGCGCTGAATGGTCGTGATGCACACGTCCGACACGTCGTCAATCGTGCTGGACTGAAGGTGCTGGACGTTGTACTCCTGGGTGAAGGCGCGCCCGGTGTCCGGGATCGTGTACTGCTGAAACTCCTTCTCCGTCTGCTTTCCGAGGTTGGTGCGGTCGACAAGAAAGAGGACCCGGCGGGCCTTTGCGTGCTTGAGCAGGCGGTAGCACTCCGTCACGGCCATGAACGTCTTGCCGCTTCCGGTGGCCATCTGCACGAGGGACCGTGGGTGGTTTCCCGCGAAGGACGTCTCCAGCTCCTCGATGGCCTCATACTGGCAGTCCCGCAGGGTCCCGTGCTGGAGGGGCGGCATCCGTTGGAGCCGCCTGCGGAGCGTCTCTGCCTGCCCAATCCAGTCGGCCAGCGTCTCCGGCTGGTGGAAGTGGAAAACCTCTCGGGCCCTCGGATTCGGGTCTCGGAGGTCCCGGAAGTTGGTCTCCACCCCCGTCGATTCGTACACAAACGGGAGGGGCTCTTCGGCAGCCGGAATCTTCTTTGGGTCACTTGTGGCGTAATCTTCAGACTGCTCGGCCACGCCGCCCAGCGGAGTCCCTTCAGGCTTGGCCTCGATGACGCCGACCGCCTCTCGATCCACTACAAGCAGGTAATCGGCCGGCCCAGTCTCAAAAGGATATTCCCGAATGGCAATTCCGTGGGCGGCTCCTGGATCATAGTCGTCTCGGTGCTGCACTGCCCACCCGGCCTGGCGGAGCATGCTGTCGATCTGGTCACGGGCATCGTCTTCAAGACCGTGCGGCATGAAAAGTCGATGCTATAGCGAAAAAGCTTCGAGGGGAGTAAGCTTCCAGGCTTGAAGGGGCTGACTTTCGGAGCGTTACCGAACGTGCTGTAAATATTTGCGATCACAAAAACGAGACTGCGGTAGAGAATTGCGAGCCCACGTCCGAGACAGAATGGGGTTGTCTTACCAATGTTGTACCTTAAAACCCGTAAACCTTTGAAAAACGAAGGTTTACGGAGTAAAAGAGTAGGCGGTGCCGGGTTTCTCAAAAATAGTGCGTCTGACTTTTACATCGGGAGAGCGATAATTGCAGCCGCCAGCCGCCGCTCGACCGGCTCCTGCCGCTGGGTGTTCTCGGCCAGGCGCAAAAGCTCCCCGGTCTCGATTGGCTCGTGAAGGAGGTAATTGGTAAACCCCTCGTCTTTGAGGCGGGTCGCCTCAGCATTTCGCCGCCCCCGCTTCCACTCCACGTACCGAGGTTGGACGAGGCCAAGCCAGCGGTCGGCCAGGTCCTGAATGTCGCAAGGCGCATCCAGATCTTTAGATAGAGCCTTCGACAGGAACTGGCACGCCTGCCTCCGCTCCTCGGAGCTCGCTCTTGCCCCGTACTCTGCGGCCAGCTTCTGCAGCAGGCCAAGCGCGTGCCGGGCCTTATTGGAGAGGAGATCCCGCTCGCCTTTCCCGATGGCCCCGAGCATCTTCGCCAGCGGCCCTTCTGCCTCCTTGAAGAGAGCCGGGTCGCTTTGGCTTTCGGTTGGCTCGATCCTTCCGGCGAGAGCGCGCAGGCGCCGGGAGATCGGGCCAAGCCGCGTGAGGGTTGTCCATCCCTCCTCCCCGAACGGAAGCGTTCCTTCGGCCTTGCCGTGGCCAGGCGGCCCGAGCTCTCCTCTCGGGAGACCTCCCTCGGGATTTCCCTCAGGACCCCCCGTGGAGGAGGCCCCTTCCTCCACGAGGATCCAGCGCGGGGCCCGGCCCTGCTGGCCGCGGAGACAGAAAAACCCCCACCTTCCAGGAGGATCGCCGGAGAATTCTCCCGGCGTCTTCTCCTCCGGGTTCCTCTCCTCCGGGTTCCTCTCCTCTGGGTTCTTCTCCCCTGAGGCCCTCACAACCGAGACCCGGCTCCAGACCGTCGCGTCTGCCCGGGCCACCTGCTCATAGGTGTCCTCCGGGACGATCGGGGGGCTTTCCTGCTCGCCCGGACTCGCGATGCCAACCAGCTCCCGCACCGGCCGAAACGCGTCGTCCAGGCGGCGCTCCGGGCCCGTCTCCTGGTGGGCCTCGTACTGCTGGATAAGCGCCGTCGCGCTGGCCCGCCGCCGTCCCTCCTCGGAAAAGATCTCGCTTTCCCCGCCGATCGTGTCGGGAAGGTCGATGTTGTTGCCCAGAAGCCGCTCGTTTGCGTTGTAACGCTCGATCAGGAGGCCTCTCCGGGCGGACTGAAACGGGGGGCTGTCGGCGGGCCACCAGACGTCGATCTCCTCGTGGGGGCTGTCCATCCGGTCGATGCGGCCGACCCGCTGCTCAGCGATTCGGATCACGCTGGGGGTGTCCAGAAGAACCACCGAGGAGGCGCGCTGCAGGTTAAGCCCCTCGCTCATCGCGTCACTGCAAAGCGCAATGAGGCCCGCTTTGCCTTCCCCGCCCGGGCCAACGCTAGTTTGCTCGCTTCCGCCGAGCCCGAGCTTTTCCTTGACCGACCGGCGGCGGCTCGCCGACATGCTTCCATCAGCCACCACAACCTCGCGCCAAAAATTGCCCGCGGCCTCGCCCTCTCGTTCGCTTTTTCCCGAAGGACCATTTTCTGAGGAGCCACTTTCTGAAGAGCCGTTTTTTACGGTACCGTTCTTCCCGGAACCGTTCTCCCCTGGGCCGTTCTCCCCCGGGCCGCTCTGGAGGCAGTCTCGAAGCGCGTGCAGCGTCAGCGGCTTCGCGCCGAAGGCCAAAACGAGAGGCTCCTCCCGGGCGATCTCGCGGATTTTCTCCGCTCGCGCTTGGGTCCGGGCCTCAGAGAGCCGTTTTGCCTTCTGGCCGATCCCTCGAAGCGCCTTGCGCTCCGCCTCGACCGTCTCTTCGAGACCGCCAGTCAGCCAGTTGGGGAGTCTTTCCTTCCCTAAATTGCTTTTTTCCTTCGGGGGGTCTTCCAGAAGCTCCCCCGCGGCGGCCAGGTAGTCTCCGCTTTCGGCCTTGAGCCCTTCCCTCAGCCCGATCATCTCTGCTGCCTTTGCCGTCCCGTAGACCACCTCCAGAAGGGCAGCCTTCGAGGACTGAAGCGCCCTGCGAATCACATGCGTCGAGAGCCCCCCTGCTCCTTTCACCCGCCGCTCGACAAACGCCTCCTCTTTTTTCCTGTCGCCAAGCTTCCAGGGGGGCGCCTTAAACTCTCGGAGCCACAAAAGCCCCCGCAAGTCCTCGGCCAGCCCACCGATCTCTTCGGCAAGGCGTTTGTCCGTGTCGGTTTCGCCGGTGCGGTAGGTCCGGCAGTTGTGCTCCGGAAACCGGTAGACGGTCCCGTCCTCTCCAGTGTAGCCCTCCGGGCGGCGCCCCACGATCTCGTTTAGGTCCTGCTTCGTGCGCCGGATCGTGCACTGGCGCACGATCTGCCGCAACCGGCCTTCATCCTCGGTGGTGAGGCTCGCTTTCCCCTGAAGCTCCTTGTAGACCCGGAATTCCCGGTCTGAGAGATTGTCCAGCCCCAGAAGCTCGATCATCCGGAGGAGGTCCCCGCTTCCCTTGTTGATCGGCGTGGCGGTAAGGAGGGCCGAGTAATCCGACGCGCTGGTGGTGATTGCCTTGCTTCGCTTCGACGTCCGAGAGAGGTAGTTGTGCGCCTCATCGAGAAACAGGACGTTTGCCTGGCGGACCTCCTCTCGCTCGGTCTCGGCGTTTCGGCCCTGGGAGAGCATGCCGTGAGAGATGGCACTTACCTCCGCGGCCTCCGACCGGCGGATCTCCCGCTCCCACTCCTCGGTCACCTGCGGCGGGCAGACGACCGTCGCGTCGGTCCGGTGGACCTGGCCCTGAGCCCAAAGCCGGTTAAGGAGGCCGTACAGGAGATGCGTCCCGATCCGGGTTTTTCCCGAACCGGTGGCGTCGGCGACGAGCACGCTTCCGCGGGTGTCTAAAATCCAGAGGCCCTGCGCGATCGCCTGCTCCTGGTGGGGCCAGAGGTCCTCCTCCTGCAAAAGCCGAAAGGCCTCCGGGTACCGGTCGGTCCAGTCCCCTTCCAGGATTTCGGCGGCCCCGCGGGCCAGGGCCTCCTGCCAGGTCACCGGCCGGAGGAGGTCCCGCAGGAGACCCGCGATCTCTTCCGTGCGGTCGTCTGCATCCTCCAGATACCCCTCCGCGATTTGCCTTGCCTCCCGGTGCCGGCCCGACCCGGCTTCAAACCGGGCGTTTGCCTCCCGCTGGCTCTCCATCCCCTGGCCGGAGAAGTTGCTGGAGCCGAGCACGGAGGCCTCCTCCCCGACGTAGATCTTGGCGTGGAGGTTACCGGCGGCGTGAAAGCGAACCCGTCCCTCCTCCACCGCTCGGAGCAGGCGAAGCGCCCCGCCCCCGCTCAAGACCGATACGCCCCGCCGGAGCCAGTAGTCCCGGGCCTGCTGGGCAACAGGGCGGGTGCCCTCGTAAAGCCCGCCCGTTGCCGGGCTCGGCTCGCTTCCCAGCACGATGTCGATCTGTCGCCCTTCGGTCGGGTTTTCCCCAAAGAAGGAGAGCAGATGCTCCAGGGACGTAAACGCGGTTACCGCCAAAAACTCCTCCGAGCTCCGGTAGATCTTCCTGACTGTATCCCCGACAGACCGCTCCTCTCCACCGGGCGCATTCTCCCCACCAGGCGCGCTCTCTAGGTTTAGCGGAAAGCGCTCCTGAGGCGGCCACTGGTGCCTCTCCTCGCCGACATTGCCTTCATCGTCATTGCTTTCATCGTCATTGGCTTCATCGCCATTGCCTTCGTTGGCATCGCCCTCGCCGGGATGACCTTCGCTGGAACCTTCCTCGGGGCGAGAACTGCCTGCTGGTTGGTCAAAAAGGCTCGGCTCGTCTCGCTTACAGTTGGAGTCTCCGTCGGAGTCGGCCATGGCTCAGCACAAGCACAGGGAAATAGAGGAGTACTACCCAGAGGCAATCTTCAAGTGCAGGAGGCAGTGTCAAACAGGAGCCAGAAGGCATACTTTCAGCATACCTCCCTCTGAGACGACAGGCCGCCTCAAAATCTACGACTGCCTTGGCCTGCACGATGGGGAGATGAGATCCGCCGACTGGTTCGCCGTCCAAACCGAAGCAATATGGAGTTTCTGACTGATGATATCCTTTTGTAGTCCCTTGCCGAAAGGCAGGCTGGCCGAACGCCGTCTTCTCTGATCAGAAGTCTGGACTGGAAGGGGTGTTCGGATTGTTGCGCTGCTCCTGGTCTGGATATGGGTAGAAGTTGCGGTTTCGCTCGAACATCCCCGGGGCTTCCCGATCGCTCACTTCTCCCCCCAGCCGCCGGCTATCGGCCAGGCTCGTGCCCTGCAGGTACAGCTCTGCGCGGCGCTGCCGGAGAATTTCTGTCTGCAGCGCTGCTTCCGTTGTCGGGCGGCCAGTCTCCTCGTACGAAGGGAGATCCGCCGCAATGCCGAAGGGAGAGGGAATGTCGTCGCCACTGCCGTCCGTGCGCACCGAGTCAATCTCCTCAACGACCTGCGCAAGCGGAGCCCCACTGTTTAGCTTCGCCTCGGCTCGAATGAGAGGCATCTCCCCGGGCACAAACAGAGGCACCGGCGTGGACGCTGTCGCGTAGAAGCCAGCGGGCGCCTCAATGGGGAGTCCGTTGGGGGTGCTTGTCTCATCGACGGGATCGGCGAAAAACTCGATGCGGCCATCTCCTGGCTCGGTGAGGTTCGACCCAAGACTGTCGCGAAGCGCGAGGTCTTCGGACTGGACAAGCTCCTGCCAGAATGGATTCTGGCTCTGATCGTCGTAGCTGAACGTGGAGGTGATCGCAGGATCTACCTGATTCACCGCGGTGATGGCAGCGGTATTGTTACCAATGACTCCGTTGAACCGAGCCCGGTAGGCGTGAATGACGTTCCGGAGCCCTTCAGCGGAGGTACCTCCCGACACGGAGATCGACAGGACGCTGTTGCTGAACTCGTCTGATGGGGCCGTATCGTCGAGGGCCGACAGGGCTTCGTTCAGCAGCGCCACGGCCTCTTGAAGAACCTGCTCGTTAGGCACAAACTCGGCTGTTCCATCTCGGCGGGTTGTCGTGGGGGCCTGCTCGAAGGACAGGCCAATGTTTCCAAGTGCCATGGCTTTAAACAGGCGTGCCGTGGCAACAATGCCACTTTCGGTCGACGCGCTCAGGTTCACCTGAGGAGCGTTCTCTAAGATGTCTTCGGCCGCGCCCACAACGCGGTAGTTTGCGCTCCAGATTGCCTCAACATTGGAATTGCTGGTGGAGAGGTCCCTCCCTCCCCTCTCCATCTCGATGAGATTACTGAACGTGTTGTTGACCGCAATCTCCCGGCTGGTAATTCCGATCCCCCGGGGAATAGTCGCGTTCAGGGCATCGGTCGCGTACAGCTCCTGCATTCCCACAGTAAGTGTGCGGATGCCCTGTGCCGTAGAGAGCGTCTGATCCTCCGTGGGGTTGTTCTCATTTGTTGGGTCGAGATCACAGCTCACCGCTACGGACAGCACACCGAGTGCAGCGATCCCTAAAACAAAGAGATTAGGAACGGATCGTGGTCGGTTCATGGAGACGGAAATATCGTTGTCGGAAGGAGAAGGGCTGCAGGACACAATCGAGGAGTGGAAGATCAGAAAGTGATCGTGGCACCAAGGGAGAAGGTGCGCGGGACGGGCGGCACGACAAAGTCAAATCCGCGGACGCCTGTCCGTTGCCCCCCGATATTCACCTCCGGGTCGTATCCGCTGTAGTCGTCGATCGAGAAAAGATTTCGGCCCGCCGCGTTGAAACGAACGCTTTCGACGGGAAGCCCCCCTGGCCGGATCGTGTAGTTGACGGCAATCTCGCGGAGCTTAACGTACGTGCCATCCTCGACCCAATTCTCGAAAATGTTGAACACACCAGACCCGTATCCGCTCGGTAGGTCTCCTTCAAGCTCGCGCTCGTAATCCTCAAGCGTCCCGAAAGAAGGGAATGCCCCGATTCGGCGCGTGAAGTTGAACACGTCTTGCCCAAACTCCCCGTCGACCTGGAAGCGAATGCTCAAGTTGTCTCCTACCTTGACCTGATTGGCAAAAGCAAGGGTAAAGTCCGGCTGCGGATTTCCGATGATCTGGTCCTGCTCCGCCCGCGCTGGAATCCCGCTGCAGCCACTCTCGCTTATGTCGCAGTTCTGGGGCCTCCAGTACCCGTCGTCGTCTTCGCGCATGGGATTTCCTTCCGTGTCAATCACTTCCCCGTTTTCGTTGCGCGCAAAGGCGCCGCCAAAGTAGGACCCGATGGGCTCTCCATTCTGCGCGGCCGACACCCTAAAGCTACTGGGGATGACCACACGGCCGGTCTCTCCTGGGATGCCGGTAACCTCGTTTCGGTTTCGGGAATAAGTGACGGTCGACACCCACCGCACGTCGCTTCGGTTCAGAGCAACACCGCGGGCACGAAGCTCAATCCCATTGTTCTCGACCGTCCCGATGTTTGCAAGTTCGGTGTTGAAGCCGGTGGTGGGCGCAAGTGACTTTGTGAGGAGAAGGTCCTCGGTTCTCTGATTGTAGTAGGTAAACTCAACCGAGAGGCGATCACTGATCAGACTGAAGTCAGCCCCGACCTCAATCTCACGCTGCCGCTCCGGCCGTACCCCTTGAGCACCGAGTTGCGAGGCTGGCTGCAGACCAGGATTACCATCGAAGGACTGCGCGTTGTACACAGTGAACCGGTCAAACGCCCCGATGGAGGTGAGACCACCTGACCATCCTACGGACCCGCGGAGCTTGAAGCTCGGCAAAACGCTTCCGATGGCACCGCGCCAGAAGTCCTGCTCAGAGATGACATACGAGGTGCTAATTTTCGGATACAGCTGCCACCGGTCGCCCTCACCGAATGAGGAGGAAGCGTCAAGCCGAAGCGCCCCGGTCACGAAGAGACGGTCGGCCAGCCCAAACGACTGCTGACCAAAAACCCCATACACCGTGAGAGGTGACCGGAATTCGCCAAACTCCCTGGATGACGTCCCACCACCGACCGTCTCCGCAATAGGAGGTAAGTCTTGGGACTGAGCATTGAAGGACTCCTCTGATTCGTATTGAAGCGTTCCTCCAACAAGAGACGTAGAGGTCAGACCGTCCCGGATGGAGGCTTCGTATCGGACGTTCAAATCGCTATTGAGCTGAAGGTTACTCAGCTCGGCTCGCCGCGAGAAGCCCGTCTCAAATCCAGGGGTCGAGACTCCGCGAGGGATAAAGGCAGTGCCAGTCTGGTCGTAGGTATCTAGACCCAGCGTGTAGTCGATGCTAAGTCCATCGAGAGGCGTCAGGTCAAGCTGAATGTCCCCGATGAAGCGATCTGTGGTCTGCCCGAAGTCGAACCGGGACTGCACCTCTAGTGGATTTGAGAAGGCCGCGTCATCGGGAAACTCTCCCGCTTCATTGGGCCGCGGATCAAAGGTGTTTGGCCCAAAAATGAACCCTGTCAGTGCTCCGTACAGGGTGTTGAGCCCTCCGTTGGGAACGTCGTTGCTTTCGCTGAAAGCGTAACGGGCCCCAGCGGAAACGTTAACCCAGTCATTCACGGTGTGCTGCAGGCGAGCTGTTCCGTTGAAGCGCTGAAAACCGCTCTCATCGACAACGCCCTGTGACCCAAAATACCCCCCTGACGTGAAGAATTGCGTGTCTTCCGACGACCCGGAGACAGAAAGGTACTGTTCCGTTCCGTAAGCCCTGTCGAAGATGAAGTTCTGAAAGTCAAACCGGCGCTGCCCATCCGGAAGCGGGTCGCCGGAATTGTCCAGAAACTGGCCTTGCTCGTTCTGGGCCATGTTTACATCCAAGGTATTTCGGACCGCTTGCGTCTTCACCCGAGTGCTGTACGTCACTCTCGTCTCTCCCTCCCGCCCGCTCTTCGTGAAAATCTGTACCACGCCGTTGTTGGCTCGGGATCCGTAAAGGGCCGCTGCGGCCGCTCCCTTTACCACTTCCACCCGCTCGATGTCATTTGGATTGATATCAATCAGGCGATTCTGCGTGGTCCCGCCAACTTGAATCAGTTCTGGGGAGTCATTGCTGATAATCACTCCATCGACCACGATCAGTGGGCTGGCCGCTCCCAGCACCGTTCCCGTCCCTCGCAGGCGGATGTCGGTCCCGCCGGCAGGATCCCCGGAGCTCTGCTGGACGCGAACACCTGCCAGTTTTCCCTGAAGCGACTGAAGGGTCGAGCTTTTGGGCGTGTCCTGAAGCTCTGCCGCTTCGATCGAAGAGATCGCGTTCCCCAATTCTTTTCGCTCTGTGGGGCCAGCCTGACCCGTCACGATGACTTCATCGACCCGTGCGGCAGAAATCCCCAGCTGAAATGGATCGAGGGTTACTGCCTCCTGATCCGCAAGCTGAACCACCCGGGTTATCGTCTCATAGCCCACAAAAGATACTCGAACCCGGTACTCTCCTGGTTGAAGCCGGGCCGTGAACGAAAACTCCCCATCCGTTCCGGTTGCCGTCCCGAAATTCGTTCCCTCAACCTGAACATTGGCTCCAGGCAGCACCTCACTAGTTGACTCGTCGATGACCTGCCCCTCGATGGTATAGTCAGTCTGCGCCGCGGCAGGCCTCGCGCCGACGAGAACAAACAGCCCCACAAACAGGAAAGCAAAAACGGACCCGTATCGATCAGTCATGGATGTTGGGAAAAGTGTATTACAGGCAAGACGGAATTGACCAAACCCTAGGCAGCAAGGTCGTATGGTAAAGTGTTTTTTTGGAAGCGGTTTCAACTCTCCTCATTTCCTCAAGGGTTACTTGGGCCGTATGTCTTGAGCCGTATGTATTACGAGTGAGAGACGCCTTTGGCTCGCTCGACATGCGCAGAAAACAATAAGGAAATATCGCCTCCCGGTCAACACTTTGCTCACAGAGGTAACCTTGCTTTTCATTCAGAGATGCTCTCAGCCTGTTTTCGTTTTCGACTGACCCTCAAGATCTCTCAAGACGTGCTTCTGCATTCCTCAAAACTAATTTCGCTTAGGAGTCCTGCGCTAATTCGAGACTGAGGAGCCGTTCACCGGTGAAGTCTGAAAACGCAACATAACGGGCCTTCGATTGCCTTCCCCTGGCACGCACTTTTTCGCCCCCAAGTTGAACCGTTTCGTCGGCTGAAAACGGCTCCAGTAGGCTCTGACTACAATTAGCTCCGCGCGGTCGGTCCGACAGGTGCAACCGGGCCGATAAGCAACTGGGCCGACAGGCAGCTGGCCTGATACGAAACCGGCCTAACGTGCAGCCAGCTCTGCTGGGAGACGCCACCGGTTCCGGGAGGCGCCACCAGTTCCGAGAGACGCCACCAGATCTGCTGGGCGCGTGCTGCTGGACGTGAGGGCCACGGCGGGCCCTGCATGTGGGGCCGTGGGCCTGTCTCGACGCGACCCCCACTCGCTTGGCCAGTACAACTCGGCCAGTACAACTCGGCCAAAACCATGCGGGGGGCCAATCTCCCCACTTTTGAACTCAAAGCGGGTTTGCCGACGCCAGATAAAGCTCCCTCAGGATGCGCTGGGGCCTCCGGGCCAGGCGGCACAGCCGCCCGCGCGCTCTCCCCAGGCCCTGAACCGATGAATCCTGCTCGCGTTGCTCTCGTGTAGTTTTACGGCCTTGCTCCAAGCCAGCAGTTTTAGAGCTTTGGGGCAGAGGGCCCTCCGGCCGTAGCTGTCGCTTTTCTACCCACTGCCGGAGGGCCCTCGGTGAGAGTTCCTCAGCGGGTTCGATGCAGCTTTCCACGCTAGCTGCACGGCGCTGGCCGTATGGCGCCGACTACGTGACGCTGACCGTGTGACGCCAACTACGTGACGCCGGCCGTGTGACGCCGGCCGTGTGGCGCTGGCCTGCGTGTAGGTGCACTGGCGCCACGTGCAGGTGCACCAGCGCCAGGAGCGTGGGCAGGGCCACGCGCCGCAAGGAGAGGACCCCGCGGCCTTGCTCCTCTACAGCGGCCTTCTTGCAGCGGCCCTCCGCCGCCGCTGATACTGCCGCAGACATCGCTACTGCCGCAGACGTCGCCCGGTAGATGGCGATCGACATGGGGCCGGGCCGCCGACACGGGGCCAGGCTAGGTGGGCGCGCAAGTAGCTTTTGCTGCGCGCCGCTCGGGCACATTCCTTCCCCGGGCCCTCCCTTTCAGGACTGTCCCTTCTCAGGCCGTCTCTTCTGAGACCAGCCTGGCCTGCGCCCCGCGACCCGCAATCATCGAATCGGGCTTTGCTTTCATCGAGCTTGGCTTTCATAAAACTTGGCTTTCAGAGATCTCCCGCATCCATGGAAGAAACAACAGCAGACAAGGCAACAGCAGACGAGACAGCAACAGAAGAAACGGCAGCCAAAACGACCGAGGCAGGCGCCGGGTCTCCTGCAGGCACTGAGTCTCCTGCGGGCGCCGGGTCTTCTGCAGATGCTGGATCCCTTTCTGGCGCTGGGTCCCTTTCTGGCGCTGGGCCTCTTGCGGGCGCCCGGTCCCTGCTGGCAACATTCTTCGACCGGTTTGGGCTCGGCTTCGTGATGGTCGCCAGCTACTTCGGCTCCGGCTCCGTGTTTATCATGAGCAGTGCAGGGGTCCGGTTCGGGTACACGCTGGTTTGGCTGGTCGGGCTGGCGGTCCTCATCGGGGTCATGGCGCAGGACATGAGCGCGCGAGTGGGCATCTTCGGCCACTCGCTGGGCCAGTTTACTCGGCGCAAGTTTGGGAAAGCGGGGGCGACGGCCCTGCTCGGGTTCATTTCCATCGGGTGCGTGCTGTGGGGCCTCGAACTGACGGCGGCCGTGGGGCTCGGCGCTCAAATCCTCCTCGAAAGCGCGCTGGGCATCTCCGTCAGTTGGATGCCCCTCGCGGTCCTTACCGGAGCGCTCGCGGCGGGAACGGGCGTGTTGCAGTACCGCCTCATCGAGTACCTGATGACAGCCATGATGCTGGTGCTGTTCGTGGCGTTCGGCGTCGTTGCAGTTGCAAGCGACCCGGACCCGCTGGCGGTGCTGGCCGGGGCAGTGCCGAGCGCGAGCGTCTTGGACACAGGAGGGCTGACCTTGGCCGCAGCGATCCTCGGGACGACGGCGCTTTGGCCTAACTTTTTCCTCGAATCTCTCTTCGTCGAGGAGAAAGGATGGACCGGGGCTGGGGATCTCCCGGACATGCGCCTGGACCTTGCCATGGGGTATAGCCTTGGAGGACTGGCCTCGGTTGCCATCATCGTCGCGACCGCGGCAGTTCTTCGCCCCGCCGGCATCACGGAACTGGAGTCGTTTATCACCCCGGGCCGGGCGCTGACCGACGTGCTCGGCACCTGGGCGATGCTTCTGTTTCTTGGGGGCACGCTCGTTGCGGCTTTCAACAGCATCGTCCCGATCCTCTGGACCCCGGCGTACATCCTTCAGGAGGCGTGGGGAACCCGGATCCAGTCGTCGGACCCGCAGGAAGCCCCGGGCTCCTTTCGGGCTCTGTTCGTAGGGCTTTGCCTGCTCAGTGGTCTCTCCCCGCTGGTGCACCTCTTGGGAGGGCTGAGCGTGCTGGACATGATCGTTCTCTTTCCCGCCTGGAACGGCGTGTTCGGGCTTCCGGTGTCGGCGGCTCTTCTGTTTTGGGCCGTCAACGACCGGGAGGCGATGGGGGAGCGCAGGAACGGCAGGTGGCTGAATGGAGCCAACGTTGCTCTCGTGCTGCTCGCCGTCGGGCTGTCGGTCCTCTCGGCCCGTGATGTCGTGGGAGCAATCTTCGGTGGAGGGCTCTAGCAGCAGAGCGGCCCCGCTAGTAGCGCCGCTTCAACGGGAATGCCGCCTCAATGGGAATCTCGTTTCAGCGGTGACGCTGATCCGACGGGCCCGTTTTCAGGCATTCCCCTTGCCCGAAGCACCTATGGCGCATAGGAATGGAGACAGATGGACGCGAAGAGAGATGACGTGGACATCATGACGTGGATATCATGACGTGGATATCATGACGTGGATATCATGACGTGGACATCGGGGATCGTGCTGGTTTTGATTGCCCTGCTGGCCGGAGTGGGCATCACGACCGTCGGTCCGGGAGGGGTGTTTCTGACCGCCGCGCTGTTTGGGATCACCAGTCTTTCCTCAGCGGCCGTGGCCGGGACCGCCAGCGCGACGTTTGTCGCGACGGGGCTGGTAGGGGCCGGGACGTACGTCTGGTCCGGAGAGCTCGCGACCAGGGCTTCGTGGGAGGCAGCACTCGCGCTGAGCGGAGCAGGTGCCGTTGGGGCGCTCACCGGCACGCTCCTCAACCTGCAGGCCAGCGACCAGCTTTTTGGCGACTTGCTGGGGGCCTTTCTCGTGAGCACTGCCGGCCTGGTGGTCTACCGCGAGTACGTGAGCGGCAGGACAGATGGCATCCCGGGCAGTTCCGTTCCGGGCAGTTCCGTCCCGGGCAGTTCCGTCCCGGGCAGTTCCAGCAGCCTGAGACGAGGGATTCTCACGGCAGTCGGGGGTGGTGTGGGAGTGCTCAGCGGGCTACTGGGAGTTGGAGGACCGGTCATTGCCGTTCCGACGCTAGTGAGTTTCGGGATGCCGATGCTTCGAGCCGTGGCTGTGGCTCAAGTGCAGTCGGTCTTTCTCGCGCTCTTCGCGGCGGTCGGGTATGGGGCCGCTGGCGCAATAGACTTCTCTTTAGCGCTGCTGGTGGGCGTTCCTCAGCTTTTCGGGGTCGTGATTGGATGGGGCGTAGCTCACCGTGTCTCCCCATCCCGGCTCCGCATTGCCTTGGCCGTCGTCCTGGCCGTCGCGGGAACTGTCGTTGCCCTCTAAGCGCCACCGTCTCTCCGCGAGCACCGCACCTGCCCTCCGAGCCCTTGCCTGAGAAGGCTATCTCTCGAAAGACTACCTCTCTGAAAGGCTGCCTCTCTGGAAGGTTACCTCTCTGGAAGGCTGCCTGCCGGTTGTGTCCCACGTAGACTCATGCCGCATGCTAGCCGCATGTTGATCGAGCCTCCGAAAGAGCCGCCGCGAGGCCCGCGAGTGCCGTTCGTGGGGCCGCAGCTAAAAACGCGACAACGGGGCCTTGTCGGCCGGGGCCCTGTCAGCCGGGGCCCCTTTTCAGGTCTCCCGGGCCTCCAAGCCGTTTGTCGGCAGGGGGTCACCCGCTATTGTACCGGTTGCGAACAATATTGCACTTTGAGTCGGAGCGGGCCCGTCATGCCTTGCGGCTTGCTTTCCATGACGCAGAACCTCCCCGAGGTTGACGAGCCAGCCCACTGCCTGCGCGGGCCTGACGTGGGCACGGCGGCCCCATTCAGACCAGGTGGCCCCCGTGCGGGTAGCAGCTTCCAGAGCAGAACGCCAGAAACGCAACATAACGGGCCTTATCTATCGGCGCGTCCCTCGTCAGACCAACCCGACGGGAGGAGCCTCTTGTGCATGGAGCCTTGGGGCACGCGGCCTGCTGGCAGCCCAGGATCAGTAGTCTGAAATCAGTAGTCTGGGATCAGTTCGAAGATCCCGGCGTGCCGGAGGACCTTCTCTTCTCGCCCCTGTCGTGGCTGGAGGCCTTGGTTTTTGACCCGGCTATCGGCAACCGCGGTGCTTACAGGCAACCGCGGTGTTGGGGGCCCCTGCGGGCGGGTGGGCCTCCAGGGGGACAGCTGTCCCTGCCCAGCCGGCCGCCACCGGATGTCTTTCTCATAGGCTGGCCCTCCCATGGATTTGCCCTCCCGTGGAGCCGGTCTCCTCGTGAGCCGGTTCCCTCACGTGTTGGCTCCTTCGCGGATTTGCTCCTTCTCAGGTCAGCTCTCCTCACTGCGCGCACCTTCCCTCCTCGGCGTATACTCCGGGGCGTGCCCTGTGGCGTGCTCCGTGGCGGATGCCTGTGGCGGGTGTCTGTGGCAGGTGCCTGTCGGGGGCTCGCCAGTGGCGTCCGTGAGCGGTAGTGTCCATCGGCGGTAGTGTCCATCAGCGAGCGCAGTCTCGGGGGATCTCCCCTTCCAAAACGCCCCCGTTTTCCATGCCTGCTGGCCGGGGCGCTGCCCAGAATTTGGGGCCCACCGATCTTCCCTCTTCGCCCTTCCCTCCGAGAGCCCCGCTGCCTCGTCTCGCGGGCCTCCCAGAACGGCCGATTTTCCATGTGTGAGGAATTGGAAATTGGCCTATATTTTTATGTGTGAGGAACTGAAAATTGGCCTATGTGTGAGGAGCCTATGTGTGAGGAATGCCACTCCTTGTGGGAAACCCCCCTCCCCCCTTCTGAGGGCCGTGTGTGAGGAATGTGTGAGCTGATGTGTGAGCTCATGTGTGAAACCGCGGGATATCGCGTTTTAGCCGGGCGGAAACGCCCCCCTGCAAATCCTCCACTTGCGGGCCTCTGTCATCGCCGCCTCTTCGGCGCATTTGCCCCTTCTGATTGTCGTCTCCAGGTTGCCTGCGCAGGCGGGGATCGTTCCCGTAGCTGGAGGTGGTCTCCACAGCCGAAGATCGGTTGGCTGGAGACTGGTTGGCTGGAGACCGGTTCTGTTATTTCGGAGGCGCGGGCTTTTTCAGGGCCGCCCTCCCTCCGGCGGGGAAGATTGTCCCTCGGGGGAAGAGTTTCCTCCAGAGGAAGAGTTTCCTCCAGAAGGGGGTTACCCTTCAGGTGGAGAGCCATCTGTTGGCGGAGAGCCATCCGTGGGCGGGAAGTCGTTCCCGGGCGGTGGGCCGCCTGTGGGCGGAGGGCCACCTGGAGGGGAGGGCCGGGCCGCCTCCTTCAGGCGCTCCTTCTCGCGGGCCCGCTTCTTTTTCCGGAGCCTCCGCTCCCAAAGCCCGGCGGCGCAGGCCAGAAAAAACGGCACGGCCGGGATGCCCACCAGAAGCGCGAGGGTCTGCGCCGGCAGATGGAAAGCGTTGACGCTCTCCTCAGGACCGGCCCCGGGAGGACTGCCCCCGGGAGGATTGCCTTCAGGCGGATTGCCCCCAGGAGGGCTGCCTCCAGGAGGGTTGCCCTGGAGGGCATCCAGGCGAGCGTAGATGAGCATGAGCGCGAAGCCAGCCCCGATGGCAAATGCCATCGAAAAGAGAACTTTTCTCAAAAGGCTGGTTGCCTTCACGGCATCCATGACAGAAGCAAAGGGTTTGTAAGAATAAATCTGGTAGCAAAGAGCCCGCAGGAAGGAGCCTGCCGGCAAAGAGCCTGTGGGAAGAAGTTCGGCAGGAGAGCCTGTAAGAAGCTTTCTTCCAGCCGCCTCCTCAACCTGTTTCTTTCGGCCAGCCTCCTTCTTCCGGCCAGTCTCCTTCCCCTGCCCGGCCGGCCTGCCCCGGAAGAGGCGGCAGCATGTCCTCATCCGGAGCCTCGATCGCAAGCCGGGCGGCCGCCTGCAGGAACGCCTGCTGGTTGGGCCGCTCGCCTGGGCCCGGCCCTCGCCCGGGGTGGCTGGTCGCCTCCTCCACCCGGCGCTTCGTCTCCGGCGCCACGTATGCCTGGAAGCTGGAGCCATCCGTCTCCCGGGGCTTCCGGTAGAAATCGCTTTCCTCTCGGATGTACCGCAAGGCCTCCGCCGGGGCCTTCTCCATCCAACGGGTTAGCATCCGGGTAGCCCGCCGGGCCAGGTCGCTTCCGGTCTGACCGAGCCGGGCGCCTTTGCTTTTCAGGCGCTCCTTCGCGCTTTCGGTGATGTAAAAATGGACCCCCTTCCCCCCGCGCTCCCGGCCCGGAAGAATCGGGAGCACCTGGTAGGGCACCTCTCGGCCTGAGGTCTCCCGATTGGGGTTCTCCTTTCCTGGAGTTTCCTGTCCTGAAGGCTCTTGTCCTGAGGCTTCCTGCCTTGGAGTCTCTCGGCCCGGCCCGAGCCACCGGCAGGCCTCCTCCTGGCTGAAAAGCTCAGGCGGGCCGCCGCGGCCCACCGTCGCGATCTCTTGGGCCGCGGCCCGGACCACCTCTGCCCGCCCGCAGCGGCAGAAGGGAAGCGCCCCGGCCCCGCCGCTGCGGGCGCGCTCCTCCTCCAGGCGCCGGAGGGCCCTGGTCAGCGTCCGGGCAGCGGCTTCCACCGGCTCCCAGCTCTCCAGCCCGGGCTGGATCCCTGTCCGGGCCTGCCCGCTGGACGGAGACGCCTTGCCGGCCGTCTCCGCCAGGAGCCGCCCGGGGAAGCAGCGCCCCTCCTCGATCCGCGGGAGGAGGGAGCGGCGGAGGTGCTCCCTCAGGAGGTGCGGCACGCTTTTGAAGCCGCCGCGGGCGGAGACGACCCGCCGGAGCTCCTTCGCGTCGGCAGGCCGGAGGTGGATCGATTTCCCCTCCTTGCGCCCGGATGTGCCTTCTTGACCGGATGTGCCTTCTCGCCCGGTCTCCTCTTCTCCTTCGGGGCTCGGGTCGTCCTGATCAGGGTGGCCAATGCTCATAGCAAAACATGGTTGGTTTGGTACAAGGCTGTGCTTCTGTGGTGGTGACCCTGGTGCAGTGGTGACCCTGGTGCGGTAGTGAACCTGCCGCAAGGGCGACGTGACAGTAGTGGCCGGAGTCTTATGCTACGCTAGCGCCTAAAGCGCCGCCGGCACCCGCCTGGCAAATGTCTCCGGGGCGGCCCCGAGCAGGTGCTTCGCTCCTTGCCGCAGGGCTCCCTCCACGTCCGCCCGGCCCGGTGATCCGGGCCCGGACAGAAAAACCCCAAACCGGCGGTGCATCGCGTCGTCGAGCCGCCTCCATTCCCTCGGGCCGACCTGCCCACCCAGGCCTCCCTCCTCTCCGGGGCCCGCCTCTCGGCAGCGTTCCATCCACTCGGCGATCGTGGCGCACTGGGCCCGGATTTCCGCATTCCGGTCCCACCCGAAGGCCAAGTGCCTGACGTGCTCCGACATGCTGTCGTAGGTGCTGTAATCGGCGGTCTCCCGGACCAAGCGCTTTCTCTCCCGGCAGATCCGGGCGCTGGCAGATAGCTCAAGGCCCGAGGCCCGCCTGCGCCGAATGCGTTCCGGGGCCGCCGGGAGGTCCTCTTCTCCTTTCAGCTTTCCGCCCTCCAACTCGCTGCCTTCCAGCTCCCCGCTTGCGGCCAGCCGGGCTGCGCGGAGGTGGCGCCGGATCAGGGCCAGCGCCTCCCCGACCTCCTCCGTCCCGAAGAGAAACCCGGCCAGGCGCCGCAGCTGGTCTTGCTCCTCTGTGCCGATTTTCGTTCCGAAGTGGACCCAGGCCCAGAAAAAGAGGAGCCCGGCCTTCCCGATGGGCGGGGCGGTCCCGCCCGGTGGCCACGGCCCGGAGGTAGGCCGACCGGCCCCGGTAGCGGCTGCAGGCGACCGCCTCGCTCAGAAGCGTCGCCTGAACCGGGCTCAGCCGGACGCTCAGGACCTCGCCTCCGCCGGCAGGGTTGCCGGTTGCCGCTAGCGTCTCCATTGGTGGCCTTCTCGCCGGCGCTCTCGGCTTTTTCCAGGGCCCTCAGCTCCGCGAAGAGTCCGCGCCGGCGGTGCCACCGGTGAGCCAGGCCGGTGCCGGAGGGCATCTCCCCGGCCATGAGCGGCCCCGGCGCGGGCCGCCCCTCCCCTGGCTCGGCAAAGAGCTCGCCCTGATCCGGGCTCCGGGAAGATTTGCCCCTGGAGGGTGTGTCCTGAGAGGACATGCCTTGGGAGAATGTCTCCTGTGAGGAGGGCCCGTCGTAGGGCGCTTCCCGGGGCCTCGGCTCCCGGAGCGGCCGGCCTTCCCCGCTGGTCACCGGCTCCAGGTGGACCTTCGTGCCGGGCACGTCCAACCGCCGGCGCCTGAGTTGCTTTGTGTCGCTTGCCTGCCCCATGCCGCCCGGGTGCTCTGTGCTACCTGTCATGTCTCTTGCTTGTGTTTGAGTAAATCCGTGTTTGGGGGAGCCTGTGTTTGGGTGAGCCTGTGCTTGGGTGAGCTTCCCAGCGCAGGCGCCAGAAGACTCTCTGCCGTCGGCTGGCCTACCGCCGGGCCTCGGCCGGTGCCCGGGAGGGGCTGGCGCCGGGCGGACCAGCGCTTACCGAGCATTATCGGCCGCGGGGTATTGCCGCCGGAAAACACCAGCACCCCAAAGCTTCACCGGTGGCGATCTTCTGCGATCAAAGTCGCGATGCGGGCCAGCCCCCGCGGCGAGCAGTGCCGCCACTCCGCATTTTTCTGGAAGCCTTCCGGAAGCCAAGGCAACGTGTGGTCGGCGATTTCTTTCTCGGCGGCGGTAATCTGCCCGGTGGCGACGAAAACGACCTCTAGCTCCGCTTCTGCAATGTGCCACCTGCGGTGTAGAGCCTCCTCGTTTTCTCTGCAGCGGACTGAAGGATCCTTGCTGGTAACCCCAAATTTGCAGAGAGTCGTATCTGACTGGTGAGGCCAACCCCGGTTTGTGTCTGCGTCGATGTAAAAGCAGGAGCCCTTGGAGACTTCCCCTCTGAAAGTCGCTTCGTTGTAGAACATGATCAAAAGTCGGTATTGAAAAAGTCGGTGCTAAAGCCGTGATGGAGCTCTGAACGGCTGGCGAACACAGATCATCTGCCTACCGGCATAGGCTGTGAAGTCTTTGCCGATTCATGCTTCAGTCCATTATAAAACCAATTGGTTATAAAAGTCAATCCCAGTGTCCCTTGTCTTGTGAAGACTAGCCTCTCAAACTGCCTTCAACTCACAGACTCAAGGCGACGTGGACTGCGATTTCTTCGACGGCCAAACCCTAACTCCTGAGAAAATTCAGGACCGTGCCCACCTGCTCTGGAATCAGTCTGGGGATTCTCAGGAGACTCTGGCTGCAGGTATCGGTCGAAGCCAAGCTGCCGTGAGCAAAGCGCTCAGGGCAGGCGAAAGCCACAAGACTCGTTATGTCAGAATCTGCGTTGATGTGATCGAGCACTATTGCAAGAAGGTGACGATCAACTACCCAAGAGGACAGGTGGTGCTTGAGGAGTAGCTCGCCCGTTGGGGCCAGAATTCCGTCGGTTCTAAGACCTTTCCCCGACAGTTCGAGCAGGCTTCTAGCACCAATCGGATGTTGAGAGTCTACGTTGTCACAGGTGGCCTGCAAGTTGTGGGTGACTTGCGAAAGGGTGCTGAACCTCTTTCGAAACTAGCGCCTGTGGCAGGCAGCACAAGTGTAGCATCCCAATACTTTCCCGAGGCTTTCAGTACTCCTGAAGTCCGGATCGGACGCGTTCTGGGCATAGGTGGTACCTATCGATTTGGAAAGTGGAGAAACGTTCATCGTACCGGGTTTGCTCCAGATTTTTTACACTTGTCGAGACTGCTGTCTGCATGCAGATGCATATTCACATGCGTATTCACAGACGTGAGATCGACGTTGTACACCTGCGGGCTTACTTCCAGGCCTGAACAGTTTAGACTTTATCAGAAGCATTTCTATCAGAAGCACTCTTCGTTTTCTGCGGTCCGACTGGAAATGACAATTGCAGATAAGCCTTTCTGATCGGCTTTCTTCCAGCGCGCAGATATCCTTGAACCCCACCCCCACTTCTCCACGCCTGCTTTGGTAACTAAGCGAGGTAGCTAAGCGAGGTAACTAAGCGAATCAGCGCAAACCCGAGTCTCCGATGGTCGCGTTCGCCTGGGCCGGTTCTCCCCTGGGCATGTCTTCCCTACCCACTCTCCCCTCCCGCGCCCAACTGATCCCGCTGCAGTAACCGGTCCCGCTGCACTTGAGATGCCGTGCCTCGGGCGTGCCTCTTTCGGTCCGGAAGCATGCGGGGACTCTTCTGCCGGTTGGCCTGCCCGCTCGCGTTCATCTGGGCTTTTGTCATTTGAGCTTATGTCATTCGGGTCCGTAGGACTAGGTGCCTCCATCGGCGCGTTGTCTAACTTTGTTCACCAGCAAGCGTACGCTCAGTGCATCTCGAACTCAGGGCATCTCGGCATCGGGGAGTGCTCCCCGCCTTGAGACTACTACTGGCCTCCACGCTAGTCAACCGAAACGCTGCCTGCACCCAGGCCTCCAGCTTCCCGGAGCCCGCGTCCTGCCACCTTGCCGCAGAGGGCTCTCAAACCGAAATTGCTCTGTGATTGCTCTATGTGTGAGCTTATGTGTGAGGAACCGCTCAACTCATGTGTGAGGAATTGGAAATCGGCCTATGTGTGAGGAGCCTATGTGTGAGGAATGCCACTCCTTGTGGAAAACCCCTCCCCCCCCTTCTGAGGGCCGTGTGTGAGGAATGTGTGAGCTGATGTGTGAGCCTATGTGTGAGGAGGGGGATTTCGCCCCTTTCACCACACTGCCTTTCAGCTCGGCCCAGCGTCGTCTCCAAACGCCCCTTGGGGACGCTCCCACTCTTCCTCGCTCAAAAACACGTCCTGATCAAAGCTTTCGCTGCGGGCGGCCTGGATATCCTCTTCGTCCATGTCGTAGGGCGTCCCTCGCTTCACCATGTCTTTGACAGACTTGTCTCTCTTGATCGTCGTCTCGAATTCCTCCTCGTAGCCGGAGATGGTCTCTGTCATCTCCGGGTCGATTTCCGCAGCGCTCGCAAACTGATCCTCGTTCCCGAATATGCCGGCGGGCGCGTGCAGTTCGTGAAGACCGACGCCATCGAGTGGGTGGAAGCAGCGGGCGATTACGTGCAGCTCCACACCCCCGACACGACGCACCTTCTGCGCAAGACGATGCAGGAGATGGAGGCGGCACTCGACGGGGACCAGTTCCTCCGAATCCACCGCTCGACCATCGTGAACGTAGACTGCCTTCAGGAAATGCGGCCCTACGGCTCCAACAACGAGTACACCGTCATCCTGGAGGACGGCACGAAGCGCAAGCTCAGCCGCACCTACCAGGACGAGGTGGATTCATTCTTCGACGGGGCGCTTTAATCCGCCCCTGAGACATGGCAAACCCGCCCATCGACTCTAAGCTACGACATGGAGGCAGACAAGCAGCAGACGCTCCATCGCGAAGGTGGATCTTGGGAGCTAAGCTTCCAGAGCGAGGTGGGGCTGCCAGCCCCCTGTGGGGCAGCGGTAAGGTAGAGGGGACCAGGTCTGGGCAAGCGCTGACTAGGGGCTTGCCGACAACCTCGGCACCACGCTCGGCGTGCAGTCAGGCGCCGCCGGCCAGTCGAGCGCTACTGGACAACCAGGGACCACCGGCGCACGAGCGATCTGGACGTTCGAGGCTGTTGCGCTGGCCGGTGGCAAACCTGCAGCAGACAGCGCGGGCTGGTGGACCTGGGCTCTCGCCCGCAGGCACACCGCTCGACAGAGATATTTTCTGACAGGGGTTCATAGGTGCTCCAAGACCTTCGAGATGCAAAGCGCGGTCACCACGGTTTCTCCAACTGGGTCTCAGTGGAGGTCTCCGGGTAGAAGAGGTAGTGGAAGGCGTCTCTCTCAGCCCTTCAAGGGTAGCCGATAATATTTCGTTATCAGTTGTTAGATTTATCGCCCAAAGCGGGACTGAATGGGGCCGGTCCATCGGGCGATCCGCTGGGCGACTTGACAGGTTGGTAGGCGATCACTGCTCTGCGTCGCCTACCCCTCCGTGACACTGATCGACTCTACCTCCTCTTCTGAGAACCGCAGGACTTCTCCACTGGCCGTTTTGATCTTGTAGCCCTCCCGGGTTTTTCGAATGTCGTCTTCCGACTCGACCTGATACCGGGTCTTTCGCCGGTCCGTGGTGGTTACTTCGGCAACAAGCATATTGGCTTGAATCGCTTTGGCTTAGCTCACTCGGACTTGACTCACTGAGCTGGGCGTTTCGTCTTGAAGCAGGGCGGACTGAGATGGGGCAGAATGAGGGCAAGGCCCTGGTCTCTGAGCACTTCCACAACCTGTTCCAGAAGCTCTCAAGTCGCGGGGACCGGAATCCCCATGTGAGACCCGAGTTCCAGAAGATCTGAATCTCCGGACACGACAGCCTCTGCCTCCAACTCCGGAGCATATTCGAGAATTTTGTTGTCATCCAGATCCGAACTTATGCCTTTAATCGACGGTGGATCGGGGGTGTACAAGACGACCTCCCTAGAGGCAAACGCTTCGATCGGGACGCGCTTCTCCGACCTGCCTACTGCACCGGTCTTTTGGAGAGCCTTCTGGTACTCCATCACGGTCGGATCGGAGAGGGAAAGCGTGATTCGGTCGTCGAACCAAAGCTCCACAACCTGCCGAGGAAGGCCGCTGAAAGCCAAGGGCACGAAGATGTTTGTATCAACGGCAACCCTTGCCTCGACCCTCCACCGGCAGGCGTCCGCCCCACAGCCCTTCCTGAGCACGGCGTTGCTAGTGCGTTTTCCTCCCGTCGTGCCGGCTTCTAAAGACGATCCTCTGGGTCGTCATCGGTCCAAATGGCCAGCTGTGCCGTAGCTGTAGTCAGGCGGCGACTTGAGAGGAAAGTGTCTTTTGAAGGTTGCACAGCGCGTATTACAAGTGGTGCAATGGAAAAGCTCTTGTCTACTTCCGGTGTCTCCTTCTTTGTCTGGCCGACGAGAACAGGTTCTCATTCCAAAGTCATGTGTTATTATTTTTGGCCGACGGTTATTGCCAAGAGTGATACCTTCAGTTGTTACTGGGCAAATTGGGATTCCTGCCATGGCCAGTTGAGTGGCCGCCGCCCGGGCCTCACCTAGGCGCCTTCACCAAGCGCTCTCAACAAGTACACCGGGAAGGGCCTTCTGATCACTTTTGAGAAGTGTAAAGGAGGGTGAGGACCCACTGACGTACTACAGGTATCGGTTTGATCTGGGATTGAGCTTGAATCCCCAGGACGTCTCCTTTGCACGCCCAGGCCAAGAGGATACCAGTCAAGTACACGGCTTCGGCTCGCTGCAGGAAAAACCTGCGGTTTCGGAGATATGATTAGCCAAGCAAAAGTTATTTTAGGGTGGAACCACTTTTCGACACGAACAATCGTTCGGCATGAAAAACCTACTGACACGACCCTCCGGCAACCCTGTACTGCTGGACGGCGGCCTGGGTCAGGAACTGATCCGCCGGGGCATGCTGGACACGGAGCCTTCACTCTGGTCCGCAAATGCCCTCACCGAAGCCCCTGACCTAGTGCAGGAGGTGCACGAGGACTACCTGCGCGCAGGCGCAGACGTGATCACCACCAACACCTACGCTACGCCCCCGGAACGCCTCTCAGAGGCTGGCCTGGAAGGCCGGGCCGAGGCGCTCAACCAAAAGGCCGGCCGCCTGGCGGAGCGCGCACGGGCAGCGGTTGGCCAGGACGCTCTCATTGCGGGATCTCTACCTCCGATTCGAGGGAGTTACCGGCCCGACTTGGTCGGCGAGATGGACGAGATCGAGCCACAGTACCGCGAGCAGGCCGGCTACCTGGCCCCACACGTCGACTTCTTCCTCTGTGAGACGATGTCGACCCCAGGTGAGGCCCAGGCGGCGGCCAGAGGAGCCGCATCGACCGGGTGTCCAGTGCTGGTGTCGTATACGATTGCGGACCCCTCGTCGCCGGAAGAGGCCGAGCCGCGTCTTCGCGACGGGCGGTCTCTCGAGGAAGCGGTCGAAGCACTGTCGGGGCTTCCGGTGGAGGGAATCCTGCTGAACTGCTCCTACCCCGAAAGCATCTCGGCGGCCGTGCCAGTCCTCCGCGAGCTGACCGACCGGCCAGTCGGCGCTTACGCCAACGCGTTTACTCACATCCCGGATGACTTCGACGAGCATGCGGACGCCCTGAACTCGGGCGCCAGACCCGAACAGCGCGAGGACCTTTCTCCCGAAGCCTACGCCAAGCATGTCGAAAACTGGCTGAGCGCCGGCGCCGATATCGTGGGCGGGTGCTGCGAGGTTGGGCCGGGTCACGTTGCTCACCTGCGCACCATGATCGATAGCGCGGCGGACACTCGCCGGGCAGCGGGATAGCAATCTCGGTTCGGCGAGACGACCTTCCCGCAAGCCGGCCTCCCCGAAGGCTGTATCTCTGGCCACACGTCGAAGCACACCGTCGTTGCTCCCGGCAACGCAGACGAGACGAAGCGATCTCGACGAGTATCGTCGTCGAACGTCTCGCTGTCGTCCTCCGAAGCCAAGATTCCGAGCAATGGCAGTGCAGAGCGCCAGGGCCGTTTGACCAGAACCGCAGTTTGCTCATCCATGTGGCAAGGCGGTCGCACTGGGATCGCGACGGCGGAGGAGGGCTCCCGCATCGTGAGCGGGATCACAGCCGACGTGCGCGACTCTTTGAGAATGGCTCGGGTTCCTTCCAAAGATTGGGCCATTCGTTTTTGATGCAGACAGATCGTCCGCTCTGTCTGCTCATTTACAGACATGTGTTTGAGAAAGGTTTACTGGTTCCTCCTGGCGTCCGGCGGCGTAAGCCGCCTCAATTTGGCGCAGAGCCCGGTAGGGGTAGCGGCCCGCCAGGAATCGGGGTGGCCCACCTCAATCGGCTCGTGCCGATGACGCCAGCTGCCCGCCTCGCCCATCCACCCGGCGTTCAAACCGGAAGATCGTCAATCCGAGTACGCATATTCCAAGTACACATATGATGACACCCCGGACGGCGACAGATGTCGATACAGCAATTATCGGAACCGGCTTCGCCGGCCTCGGCGCATCGATCCGGCTCTTGCAGGAGGGCGAGGACGACTTTGTCGTGTTTGAACGGGCAGAAGAGGTCGGGGGGGTCTGGCGAGAAAATCGCTATCCGGGCTGCGCCTGCGACACGGCCTCCCACCTGTACTCGTTTTCGTTTGCGCCGAAGCCGGACTGGTCCCAGCGATTTGCGAAACGAGATGAGATCCTTACGTACCTGAAGACCTGCGCGACGCAGTTTGGCGTCCGCCCGCATATTCGGTTTGGGCATACGGTCGAGCGCGCGGTCTGGGAAGAAGAAGCGCTGAGATGGAAAATCGACACCTCGGAGGGGACCTGCACTGCACGTACGCTTGTCCTGGGCGTCGGCACGCACTCCCAGCCGCACGTCCCCGACCTTCCCGGCCAGGCGCGGTTTGACGGCCGAGCCTTTCACTCGGCCGACTGGCCAGCCGACTTCGACCCGACGGGAAAGCGCGTCGCCGTTGTCGGGACGGGGGCCTCGGCAGTTCAGATCGTGCCCGCTCTCCAACCGCATGCCGAGCACCTGACGCTTTTTCAGCGCACGCCGGCATGGGTGGTCCCCCACGGTAATTCAGAGATCCCCCCCTCGGTGCATCGCCTCTTCGAGCGCATTCCGGGGCTGCTGCTGCTCTGGCGGTACGTTCTGCACACCATCCGAGAGATGTCGGGATTGCTCTTCTGGCACCCGAAAATTGCTCGCCTCGTGGAGCCGCTCGTTCGCCTCTGGATGCGACGTCAAATTCCGGACCCCGATCTGAGGGAGACCCTGACGCCTAACTATACCCTTGGCTGCAAGCGCATTCTTCACTCCGACGATTACTATCCGGCTCTGATGCAGCCGAACGTGCGGGTAGTCGACGGAGCCGCACGCGAGGTGCATGCCGCTGCTGTGTCCGGGCCCGACGCGACGAGTACCACTGTGTCGGATTCCGATGCAACAACGGTCCCCGCGGCGGGGCCGCACGCGGCGGACGCGATCGTCTACTGCACCGGCTTCAAGTCCACGAACATGCCGTTCAGTCGCTGTATTTACGGGCGGGGCGGGCGCTCGCTCAACGAGGTCTGGGGGCCGTCGCCTCGCGCGCATCTGGGCACGACGGTCTCCGGATTCCCAAACTTGTTTCTGTTGCGAGGACCAAACACCGGGCTCGGCCACAACTCGATCCTCCCGATGATCGAAGCGCAGATCGAGCACATCCTCGGCGCGCTGCAGTACATGGAGGCAACAGGCACCGCGGCCGTTGAGCCCCGTCCAGCCGCTCAGGAACGCTTCGTCGAGCAGGTTGACCGCTGGTCGAAAAACACCGTGTGGACGGACGGCGGATGCGACAGCTGGTACCTGGATGAATCCGGCCGGAACGCAGTCTTGTGGCCCCGATCCATCGCAGCCTTCCGTAGGCGCGCCGAGGATTTCGACCCGTCAGAATACGTCACGGTGAGCCGACCCGCATCGTCCAACGGCACAATGTCGAAAACGCCGGCGGAGAAAGCCGGTCGCGGCCCCCGGTCTGGGAAATAACCGTCGGATTCGTGGGGAAATAGCGCTGGATTCGACGGTGGCTCCCACACTTGGGAACTGCTACACGTGGAGACTGCCACAGCACACTTCCACAGTGTAGGAAAATCGGGCAAAGCCACTGGGACATTTTGCAGCAATCATTCCCGCCCCATGGGGAATGGCGACGGCGTGTTATCGGCAATCATCGTCGGGGGTGATTCCCCATATCCTGAATGCAGCTCAGCGGCTGTTTCCAACACCGGCCCTCGACACCTTGGCGCGGGCACGCGGTCTGTCCGATTTGACGATGTCTCTGATGTAGTAGCGCCCACAGTACAGGAGTGTCTCCCCGGTGACCAATCAAGCCAAGTCGGCCCTGCCAACGAGTTAGCTTCCGGCCAGCCTTCCAGCTAAAGGTCGTGACCCGCCCAAGTATTGTAGGAAGAGAATCAACGTGACAACCATGATGGCCTGACTAAGTCACCGGCTGGCTGCGTCGTCACCGGGCCGCTCTTCGGCGTAGAGGTCCACCTGAATCTGAAGCGGCTCTGCCCCCGTCTTTTCCCCCAGAAGATCGGGGGCTCCGGTCCACGCTCCGACGTGCACGTGCGGCGCCCGAGAGGTACCGTTGTTGCCGACTTTTCCAACGACATCTCCGCGCGCGACGGTGTCCCCCGGCTCCACTTCGATTTCTCGGACATGAGCATAGGCGGCGGTGATTCCCTCCCTCTCGTCTTCAAAGACGATGAGTCCCGTCTTCCCGTCTCGATTCACAGCGCCGGGCTCATTGGTGCTATCAGGCCGCGCTACCCGTACGACTCTTCCTTCAAACGGGGCCAGCACGTCCTGTCGCCACCCGTACCAGTCTTCGTTGTCCTTTCCAGCAGTTCCGGGCTTGTAGGCCCGACCAATGCCATCTCTCCCAACCTTCATCACAGTGAAGTCGCGGGCGAGCTGGTCAACCAGACGAAGCTGGGGGCGATAGGTGTGCTCCCGGGTGTTGAGATACGTGCGCCTGCCAGGCACGTCGATCGGGGGATGGATCAGCACCGACTGGGTCAGGGTGTCGCTTTCAAGGTCGAGTCCTTGTTGTGCGCTGGCCTCCTGTGGCAGGGCCACGAGAGTGAAAAGGCCGATGGCGAGGATGCTGAGAAGACAGGCTGTGCTAAGCAAACGTACTGCAAGTCGATCCATCTCTGGTTGGCTCTGGTTGACAGGACTGAAGAGGCAAAGCTTCTAGTTCCTTCTGCTCACTCGAACCACGATATTGGGCGGAAGTCTGTTACAGCGGGCCGTGTCTCCAAACCTGTGAGCAGTAGTTCTCGACCCTTACAAGCTGTAGTCTCCACCTCCGCCTACTTCTACCTCTAGTTGCTAAGCATATCTTGCCCCTCCCCTTGATAGCGAGTTTTTCCAAGCAGAGATGGATCGCAAAAAGACTCGAAGAACCCAGTCGGGGTGGGCTGTGCGGCCTTCTCGCAGGCCACACCCAAGACACAGGTTCAACGCATGCCTCGGTGCAGACATGTGTCGCCGCCCGCAGGCACTTGTCTCTCGCGGGCATAGTGTGCCCGTTGAGCAACGTTCGAACCGCGAAGGGGGGCGACGGCTTCCAGATCCCCGGTGCGACAGGATGTTGCCAGCAGTTGAGGCGAGAACGCCCGGTCTGGATGCCTGCCAGCATGCGGGAGGTAACTGGGCACCCCATCAATCCGTGTTGGGCTTCGGTATAGCCCTCTGTGGGTATGATGGGGGTTCTAGTTGGGACGCGGTGGGACTCAGCCCCGCCTATGTTCCGTTTGTGACGCTCCTTTCTGCTTATCGAATTGCGTCCCCTACCGTCCCGCATCCCGGTTGTCTCAAAGCAGGAACGGTCAGGCCCCACTCCCCTTCGACTCATCGCATATCGACAAACCCTTTTGAATCCGGCAGTCCCGCATCTCCCGCCTTGAACGCAAGAGGGGATTTCTCCCGGGGTCCGGCCGCACTCCAGACATGGCTCTCAACCGCTGAAATCCCCAAAGCTGACATCCACCTCCAATCCGCGAGACTCAATGCCCGAAGCAGAGCTCGAAAACCCGTACGACGAGGACGAGGAGCCCGACCTCCACACCGCCTGGACCGAGGGCGCTGAAGCAGCCCACACCGACGAGGATATCGGTCCCGTCGAAGACCTCTATGACGACCCCAACGTGGCCTACGCCTTCTTGAAGGGATACACGGAGGTAAGCCGGCCGTAACTCGACTTTCCATGTCAGCGCCGGAAAATGATGGGTCTGTTTCAGACCACGTGGGCCCCGGCAGGCTGAGAGTCGGCAGCGCAAGTCACCACAGCTCTAACTCTTCAGAAATTCATTCGAAAGGCACCCTGCCTGAAAATGGTCACTGAGGAAAACTCTTCAGGATGGAAAGCTCTTCGAGAGATTGCCCGAACGTACGCTCCCCTGCAGGTCCGGCCCCACATGCAGAGTCCAGTGGTGTAGACTACGAGCGATTCTGCGGCTCACGAGATGTTTCGGGCTACAGGGTGTGACGAACCTGTGCGGAAACAAGGCAGCTGTGACGATGGCGTCACCCCCACAGCAAATAGGCAATATTGCCAAGACGCAGAGAGTTTCTAGCTGTGTTAGTTTATCCCTTAAACACTTATACACAGCCAATGTCTACCCGCTCAATATCAACACACCCGATGTTAGCATTCTTGCCTCGGACAACCTTCCTGGCCATTCTTGGGCTCGCCCTCCTGGTCGGTCCCGCGATGGCACAGGGGTATGGAAATGACGAGCAGCCCGATATCGTCGACACGGCCGTGGAGGCCGATAACTTCAACACTCTCGCTCAGGCCTTGGAGGCTGCCGATCTCGTAGGGGCTTTGAAGGGAGACGGACCGTTTACCGTCTTCGCCCCCACCGACGCCGCGTTCGACGCGCTGCCAGACGGCCAGCTTGAGTCCCTCCTCCAGCCCGAAAACCGGGAGCAGCTTCAGGCCATCCTGCAGTATCACGTTGCGGAGGGGAAGGCCATGGCTTCGGACGTGACCGGCATGGACGCCGCCCCGACCCTTGAGGGCCGGTCCGTACAGATTCAGGTCGAGGATGGCACTGTCCGCCTGATGGGCCAGAACACTGCCACCGTCGTGCAGACCGACATCGAGGCGTCAAACGGTGTCATTCACGTTATCGACAGCGTTCTTCTTCCGCCAGAGGCCGAAGGCGAGGGAATGTAGCTTTCTGTCTCCGGCCTTCTGTTTTTAGTTTCCTACCTTCGCTTCTCCCCCTAGGAGGCTTGTAAAGGGCGTGGCTGGTCGCCACGCCCTTTTCATTTGTGGCTTATGTGGACTGGTTTTGGAGTCGACCCGCTTTCGTGGACGCCTGTTGGCTTTGACTTGCCTGTAGGCTTTGGTCGAACGTGGATCGGAAAGCAGAAGTCGTTGCCTCAAAAACGGTGGTTTTTGAAACGCCGAGCGCAAGCTATACCCATCCTGACTGAACGGCAATAAACGCAGGCAGTGTTGCTTCAAAACTTATCGGGTGAATCGGGTTTTGAAGCAACCGTGTTTCCACCGTGCAGATCGGCTACGCCCGCGTTTCTACCACGGGTCAAAACCTTGACCTACAACTCGACGAGTTTGAGAAAGCTGATTGTGAAAAGATCTACGAGGAGCAAATCTCCAAGATGGAGGCCTTGGAGGAGAAGGGCGTCGACTTCGTGTTCCTGAGCGAGGGGATCGATACGACCACCGCGCAGGGAAAACTCACCTTCCACATCTTCGGGGCCCTGGCCGAGTTCGAACGCGAACTGTCACGGGGGCGAACGATGGCAGGGCTCAAAGCTGCCCGGGGGCGAGGAGGAGATCCCGCAGGTCCAGTCGCTTATGCGGAACGAGGAAGTCTCCACCTCGGGCATCTGCGAGCGGTTTGACATCAGTCGGGCGACGCTCTACCGATACGTTGGTTCGGACGGGGAGCGCAGGCGCTGATTGTCTTGTCCGATCTAACGGACACCATCCATGAACTGCATCGGTTTCCATGCAGTTCGCATGGATGTCTCTACTGAGCGTCGTTTTCTACTGAGGTAGCTTACCGGCATTCAGGCACTCAATTTCTCGAAATAAATCTTCTGGCTATGGCAAACCTAACTGTCAAGGACCTGCCAGATTCCCTCTACAAAAAGCTGAAGTCCCAGGCCCACGCTAATCGCCGCTCAATCGCTTCGGAGGTGACAGTGCTTCTGGAGCGGGCCCTTGGAGAGCGCGCCACTTCCGAAGAAGATCTTCTCCACCGGGCAAAGCGGCTCCGTGACCGAACTCCGACCCGCCTTACCGAAGAAAAGCGCCGGGAGGCCGTCCGGCGAGGTCGATCGTGACGGAGATCCCCTCGGCGGGGTCTCCCCCGGTGTTCTCACTTCAGATCTCTACGGCCGATGATCGTTGCCGACAATACCCTCATCAGCTACTTCACGATCGAAGGGGAGGTTCTGGGGCAGTTTCCGGAGACGGCCATCCACCCGGATGACTTTCTCGAGCAAAGGGAATAAACGGCATCTGGTCCAGTGGCCCCTTGACGCTATTACAGATTACAGGCAGCCAATTGGGAAGTATAGATACGGGTTACCTCAGCGGGCGGTCTCCACGGCCAAGAGAAGGGAATCTTCCAGAGGAGTAAGGATAGGTCTCGCAGGACTGCTTCGGCCAAGGTTGGGCCGCTGCGCGGCGGCAGGGGCCAACCGTGATCACACCCGATCCGGTAACACCCGATACCGTCGCCGTATCGGGTGTTATTTCTTAGAAGCGGAGAAGGTACATCAGGGATGGCCGCAAGCCTATACGGGTGTTCGCCATTGGTTGACACACGTTCAGCGCTGGGAATATAGACTGTAGGCCGACACTCCTCAAGGTAGATCTCATCAGAGGAAAATCCGTCGAGGCCCAGGTTGCCTCGATCTGGAAACGAAGTCTGGAAGGACAAGGATGCGCCAGGTGATGAGCGGATCCTTGCCTTTTTAGATTTGGGCCAGGGGTCACAGACAATATCTCTACGGGTATGGTTGACGAGGCAATCATCGCCGCCGGCTCTCATCGGACCCGACCTGCCGGTAGAGCGTCGCTGAGGAAATGCCAAGCCGCTCGCAGATGGTCTCGGGCAGGGACGTCCGGGTCCTGAATCAACCGTTGGGCGAGCTTGGCGTCGTCCTCGCCCAAGGCTGGCAGCCGCCAGCCGGTCTTTCCTCGATCACGGGCGGCCCGGAGGCCGGCCTCTTCCATCGACCTCAGGAAGAGCATCCTCAATGCACTCAAATTGCTCGTCGGTCAGCTCGTAGCGGCGACGTCGGGCCATGGGAAAATCTCAGAACAGCTCTACTTGCGACCCGGTTGCCTTCACACCGGTTCTTTATCAGACAGTGCCTCGACTTCCACGGCATCCTGCTGCGGCGAGGGGATCTGCGCGTAAGCTCGAAGCTCCGAGCGGCATGGTCCCGTGTGGATGTCTCGTGTGGATGTCCCGTGTGGATCCGTTCTCCGATGTCCCATCACGCTGGTCGGTATACACTAAACCGGCAGGTCGGCTTACAAGCTTCGTTTCACAGGATTGACTGAGATGGAGTGAGCATTGTGCCGGAGCTATTCACACGTAAACGGCATGCTGACCAGGGTGCATGTGTGTGCGACACCACTTTCTGCCAGGCATGTTAAACCAAAAGATGTGCACGGAGACGAAACCTATACCGCTGTCTTTCTACGCCTCGTTCACTTCCGCTGCGGCCCGGATGCCCGATCGCAGCGCCCCCTCCATCGTCGCGCGAAGCACCGAGGTGTGCTCGCCGGCAAAGTGAATCCGCCCGTGTGGCCGCTGAAGCGCCTCAAGGTGCCCGGTCACGTCACCAGGGCCCGGCCACGACCATGCCCCGAGGGCATAAGGATCCTCGCTCCAAGACTTCACAACCCCTCCCTCCTGAAACTCGCGGATCCGGGGATGGAGCTTTTCTATCTGGTCAAGTGCTACCTCCGTGATCTGCGCGTTGGGCCGACCGGCCAGCTGCTCGGCCACCACCCCGCTGATGAACGCCTCTAAAACGGAACGCTGATCGGGGCCCCCAGCGTCCGAATAGGGCTGCCGGTCGATGCGGCCGACCGGAAGATCGGTATACGCCGACCCGGTAACCCCGTCCTCGTGCCAAAATCCCTGCTGGACCTGGAACTGTACCCGGAGCACTCGGGCGTAGGGCAAGTCCCTGAGAGCAGCCTGCTTCTCGCTGCGCAGCTGCGGCTCCACCTGTAGGCCCTGCATCACAGGCGCCGGAACGGTGCAAATCGCCTGATCGGCTTGAAGGCTTACAGGGCGGCCTCCCTGCTTGGCCTGGACTTCGACTCCCTGCCCTGTGTCCCGTAGGGCCTGGGCCTCCACGCCATAGCGGACATGCCGGCCGAGCCGACGGGCCATTGCCTCCGGCAGGCGGTCGTTGCCGCCCTCTAAAACGAAGGGCGCCCCGCCCATAAACAGCCCAAAGTCAGACACCGCCGAGGAGAGAGCCGAACTGGTCCCTACTGCGGAGCCAAACCACTGGGTGTCGCGGATCAGGTGAGTAGCTCCTTCGCTTGCGCCCTGCTCGCGCATGTACTCGCCCAGGGTCATCTTGTCGAGACCCGCGAGGGGCGGCTCGTTCCAGCTCTGGGGCTTGGCGATTGCTTTTGGCAACGTCCCGAAGAGATACTTTTTCATGATCCCCACCGGGCCCAGATTCTGCTCCTCTTCGGTCAGGTCGTAGGGCCAGTCGGGCTGCTCATTCGGGCCAGCCGCAAAGCGCTCTCCCTTCAGGTGATAAAGCTTCGGGAGGTCCGGCTGGGCCCACTCGGCCCGTTCCAGCTCCAGCTCGTCGATGTACCGATTCGCCTCGGCGTACGTCTTCGAGAAGCCTGCGGCCCCAACCTCCGCGTGGAGGCCAGGAGCGAACGGGTCTCGGAGCGTTTGGACCCGGCCGCCAGGGCGGGTCCTCGCCTCCAGGACTGTCACCTCGTGGCCCGCCTCGCCGAGCTCCCAGGCAGCGGCTAGCCCAGCAAGGCCCGCCCCGACGACGATCACGTCCTGGGGTGCCGACGTCGGAGATAGCGGCGCCTGTGGGATGGAGGTCGGATCGGAGGCGGCCCACGCCCTGGGCACATACAGCCCGAGGCCCGCCGCCCCGGCCCCGACCGTGAGCTGCTGAAGAAAGCGGCGCCGGGAGGAGCCGTGGGGGTCTTGTCTCTCGGAAGCAGAGAACATAGCGATCACGCTGGTTGTGGGGGAGGAGCGAGGCCCTAACCTAAGCGGTGTGCAGACGGGAAGCGAGTATCATGAAATTCACAGGGTCCCTGTCCAACAGACACAGAGCGCCCTGAGAGTCTAACGCTAGCCTCCCTTCATGTCATGGCTGCTGGTCTAGCAGCGTGCCGATGGGGCGTCTTGGCCGCTTGATACCGTCCCCAATTCGCGAGCCCCGACGCAGGCAGGTAATCCGTGTGACGGTGGTCTACGCGATTTTCCAGTCTCCCGTTGAGGCTTGAAGGGGACATAGGTCTATTACTCAAGGGAGAGAGCGGAAGGACCAAGACCGGCCGCTTTTCGTGAATGCGTTACGCAAATATATAGAAGCGTAACAACTGAGCCCGGCAAGGGTTCTTGGCAACACTTGTCTCTGACCCGTTTCCACTCCCCTTCTGGCCCGATGGCCCGCCCCGACAAGCTCCCGAAGATCCTCACCGAGGAGGAGACATCCTCGCTTCTCTCCCAGCCGAATCAGCGATAGTTCGGCCCGAATCGCGACTACCTCTACATGCGCCTCATGCTCAAAGCAGGACTTCGGGCGTCGGAAGCGACGGTCCTTGGGTCCAAGTACTTAGGTCTCATGAGCGGGAAGCTGACGGTTCGGGAAGGAAAGAGCACAAAGAACCGGACGCTTTGGGTCGGAGAGGACCTCTTGGAGGAGCTCAAGGAATGGATGGACCGGCGCGTAGCGATAGCTGGGGAGTCGGAGTATCTACTGCCGACATCGAAAGGGACGCAGGTGGCCACCTCCCATCTGCGCCCGTCGGTGAAGCGCTATGCCCGCAAGGCCGAGATCGAAGAGGTGGGCCGGGTGTCTCCGCATACCTTGAGGCACACCTCCGCCACGCGGCTCTACCGGGAAACCGGAAACATCCGGCTCGTGCAGAAGGCCCTGGGGCACTCCGGTCTCTCCACGACGATGATTTACACCCATGTTGTCAACGAGGAGCTGGAGGGCGCGATGAAAGACCTGTAAGCGTTTGCCAATTGCATGGAGACCGGCGTGCAACTGGACGAGAAGACCATCCCCCGCCCCGGGACTGGGCATGAAGCCGCCTGCCCGATCTGTACAGAGCAGCATACGTCCCACCACAGGCGGACTTGTGCCGGTCCTTGACTTTTTTCTGAACGAATTGCTTCTCCTGAGAGCAAGGATTACTTACTCTTATGGTTGTGAACATTTAGCATTTACTGCTTTTCTTCTACACGCTCAAATCCCTTGTCTGTGAGCAGATCTTCGGTACTCCCTTTCTTCTCTCTTGCCCTAGCGGCTGTTTTGGTTTTTGGATGTGACTTCGGTGGAAGCTCCCAAGAGCGAGAGTCCTCCCCCAGCGATGATGGAAGCGCCGTTGCCCTCACCCTTACCCGTTCGGCCAACTCCAATGTCCCCAGCAGCGCGGACAGCGCTTTCGTCCGCATCTGGAAACCGAACGGAGGCTATAACCTGAAGGATATTGTGAACGTCCCTGATCCAGGGCAGCAGACTGAAGTGTCCTTGGAGGTCCCTCCCGGCAGTGGATACCAGGCCGGAGTACTTGTGACAAAGCCGCAAGAAGGCTCTGGGTCATCCTCTGATAGCTCCAGGTCATCTTCCGATAAAGACTTAGTTGCCCATGGCTCGTCAAGTCAATTCTCACTCAGTTCTGGGGATACAGCTCGCGTGAGTCTGGATGTCAACGTGGCGGATCTCGTCCTGGAAGCGCCTTCGTCCCTTCAGGCCAATGAGAAAGACACCGTTGAGGTGATCTACGGTGTCAACCCGCCGGACAATGATCCTTCTATATTTGCTGAGCGTAGCTCAAATTCTAATTTTGACTATTTCGACGGTACTAACCTTAAAGAAGTGTCCCTTGTTAGATCAACCGACACCACAACAACCAAAGATTTTGAGGTTGTTAGCTCGAATGTCCAATCTAAAGACACCATATATGTCAAAGTTCGGGTGTTTCCAGACTTTGCCTCTGATTGGGTGCCGGTAGAACAGGGGTTTTCGAGTGAGTTCTTTCCATCTGAAGAAGGAGGCCCGTCGTTTTCAGTTCCCGTTGTGCCGGATAGTAGCAGCGACAGTGGCACGGTCATCATCACGTTCTCGCAAGATGGAGACGGATGGAAAAAAACGCGTCACGCTGTTGGGAAGTCCAACTAGCTGAAAACTGGCAGGAGTTGATATCAAGCATCAGGCCCGCCCCGATCTCGGGGGTTTTTGTATAGCGGCAGCTTTTCTTGAGAAAAGTCGTTCTCCGCCGGTTGCTGTTAGTGTCCGTCAGTACCTCACACTTCTCCGCCAGTCTCACGATACTTTCCGCGAGTGTCTACCAGCACGCCGCCAACACGCCACCAGTGTCCGACGGCCCGCCGCTGGTCTCAAGGTAACGTTCAGTAACGTAGCCCTGAGGCTACACCTTACAATTTCTGGTGCGCCTGTCCTTATCTCTCTTTTCCCAGAGGGACGGGTCTTTCTGTGCTTCGCGCGCTTGGAGTGTTGGACTGTCGCGGAACTGCCCCACAGCTCAAAGGCTACTTAAAACTGTTCCCCGCCCCAGGTTGCCGTTTAGGGTTTTGAACGGCCCCGGCCGAATTGCCACCTCGCACCCGGGCCGTAGGTTGTGCCCGCCCGGACGATCACGGGAGGGCACTCGAGGATTTCAGCGGCGATAGAGAGCGCAAAGGACGTAGACTTCCAGTACAACAAGAACGACCGCCCATCCCTCCCCCCATGTCATCAAATTATGTGGAACGGCACGACATTCCGGATTTGCCGCAGCGGCGGGACTCGACGAACAACCAGATTGAGGACTTACGGGAGGCTGCCGAGCAGCTCGGGATGTACGACACTGCCGATCTGCTCGCCACTTACAACGATTAAGAGTTCGGTTTGACGCCGCGCTAGACGCGCTCATTGGAATGGAAGGGGGCCAGTAGTCTGCCCGGAAGGGCCACTCTAGCTCGTTCTCGTGGGGCGTCCAGACGCCGACACATTCGGGGTGGGCTCCGGCGCCGCGTCGCCCTGCCGCGCCCGGGCACCCTTCCCGGCCGCCGAGACGTCGAACTGCTCGATGAGATCGCCCAGGTCTTCGGCCTGACGGGACATGTCGTCGGCCATCTCTGCCAACTGGTTCGTCGAGTCCGACACGCTGTCCGCCACGCCGGAGATCGACTC
>NZ_CAMTTF010000011.1 GCF_947077765.1 Salinibacter grassmerensis
TCGGTCCCGGCCGACATCTCCTCCGCCGTCGAGGCCGTCGTCTCCGCGGCCGCCGAGAGCCGGCTGCTGGTGGTCTCGACCTCCTGAATGAGGCCGGAAAGCTGGTCGATCATCGCGTTGACCTGCTCCATGAGCTGGCCCACCGCGTCGTCGCTTTTGACTGTCAGCCGCTGGGTAAGGTCTCCCTGCTCCACGGCCGACAGCACGCCGGAAATGCGGTCGAACTGCTCGCGCAGATACTCCTGCTCCTCCTCGGCCTCGTGCTGGAGGGTCTCGGCCTTTTCCAGGGCCTCCTCCGCCTGCGCCGATTTCTCTTCCAGGGTCTCGGTCTTCTCCCGGCTCGCCGCCACCATCGCGTTGAAGGCGTCGGCGAGCTGGCCAATCTCATCCCCCTGGTCCGCGTCCACATGCACATCCAGCCGGCCGCCTTGGACTTCCTCCGCCGCCTCACGGAGCGCATTCACCGGGCGCGAGACGGTGCGCCGCAGCACCACCACGATAAATACGCCCAGCAGCCCAATGCCAACGACAATTCCACCCGCGATCAGGTAGCTCGTCTGCCTGGTCTCCTGCAACACGGTGGACGGCATGACCATGAGCACTTTCCCGATCACCTCTCCATTGCTCATAATATCCGACGAGGCGACCAGTACAGAGGTGCCATCGGCTGTCTTTGCCCATCGGACCGTCTCCCCGTCCTTCATCTTCTTTGCCGCGGAGGGCAGTGTCTCCTCAAGCCCGTGCGAGGCGATGAGCGTTCCCTCGGGCCCGTAGAATCCGCCCGCAAGGGCCGACCCGTTGTTTACAGCCCGCTTGAGGGTCTGCTCGAGACCGGTCTTGTCGGCCATCTTGATCTTCACGACGGACTGTTGCCCCACCGTCTTGGCCATCAACTGTCCGCGTCGCTCAACTCCAAGCTCTGTCTGATCAAGGGAGTAGAACACGAACGAGAGAAAAAGAACAACGAACCCCACGGCCCCGATCGTCAAGAGCAGGGCAAATCGGGTGCTGAGGTTCAGGTCTGTAAATCGTAGCGACATGAGTTTGGGTGTCGGAAGATATACGGGGGGTTAGCGCCGAAGAGGAGACGTTCCTGGCCCACAGATCCGGGACAGAGCTGAAGTGGCGCTCGTCGATACGGCGAGCGCCTACCGGTTCTAGTTGGCGGACGCGATCATTTCGGTATTCGACTGGTACTCTTCCGGCACCTGCAGCGCGGTGGCATTCGCCGCCTGCTCATTGAGCAGAATCTGGATCGCGCCACCATTCTTCGCGATGCTCACGGGGGCCCCGGCGTCAACCCAGTCGCGGCTCGGCGCCAGCAGGGGAATGCCCTCCCTGATGGTATTCTTGATTAGGTACTTGCGAGGGGCCGAGGCATTGACGACGCCGTCGTTTTCGATCACCCAGATGGCCTGAACGTCGTGCTTGCGGGTCAACACCCGAAACTGCTCCGCGACGCCGCTCTTGTCCTCGACGTACCCCACGTACAGCTTGCCCTTAATGGAGGCGACAGCCCGGTTGGCCCGCTCAATCATCTTCTCCTGATCGGCGGCGCCGCGTTTCCAGATGAGTCCGACGCGCTCAACGTCCGGGCGCATCTTGCTCAGAAAGAACATCTGCTGCACCAGCCCAGCACTCTGACTGGCCGTCGCGCTCGGGGGGCCGTCGGCGGGCTCCACGTCCGTCATGGACGACGATCCAGCGGGTGCTGGCGTAGTGCCCATGGCCACAAAGGCGACGAGGAGAGAAAGAAGTCCAAGGGAACTCGTGCGCATGGTAGAGAAGGCTTGCATGGGAAAGATCGAACATCGGGAAGAGACACAATCCACCCATGGGTATCGGCGGCGACTGGGAAACCTTAAACGGATGTGCAGAAGTGGTCTATCATTCTTTTTATGCCTTCATTTATCACGAGCTCGGAGCTTCTTCAGTGGTCAAAGGGGTTTCTTCTCTCGACGTTTCCCCCTGCCAAGAGCTCCGACCCGTCCCTGGATGCCGCGGGGACTCTCGGCTATCGGCGGGGTCGTCCGCCTGGGTCTCCACCGGCCCCTCCGGCCGGGTCTCGATGCGTCCCTTCCCCTCGACGCGGAACTGCTGAATGCTCTCGCGAAGCGTCTCGGTCAGCGCGTTGAGGTCGGCGGCCGAACCGGCCACCTGCGTCACCGAGGCGGCCGACTCCTGAACGGCCGTAGAAATCGACTGGACGCTCTGCGCGATCTCCTCACTGGTGGTGGACTGTTGCTCGGAGGCCGCCGCGATCTCGTCCGCCCGCTCTTCCACCCGGGCAATCGACGCGACAATCTCGTCGAGGACCGTTCCGGCCTCGTCGGCCAGCTCCAGCCCCTCCTCGACTCGGTGGGTGCCTTCCCGTACCGACTCAACGGCGGCGTCGGTCTCAGACTGGACCTGTTCAATCATCTCGGCGATCTCGTCGGTGGCCTGATCGGTCCGTTCCGCCAGTTTGCGCACCTCCTCAGCCACCACCGCAAACCCCTGACCCTCTTCCCCAGCACGAGCCGCCTCAATGCCGGCGTTCAACGCGAGCAGGTTGGTCTGGTCGGCAATCTCATCGATTGTGTCCACGATCTCACCGATTTCTTTACTGGATGCCCCCAGGCGCTCGATCGTCTCGGCCGAGTGCTCTACCACATCGGCAATCTCGTCGATCTTGCTTGCCACCTCATCCACCACCGCTCCTCCGCGCCGGGCCTGGTCTCCCCCTGTCGCCGCCGCGTCGGCGGTACGCTGGACGCTCTTGGCGTTTTCGTTGATGGTCTGGTTGAGCTCCTCCACCGCGGCGGCCACCTCCTCGGACTGGGCAGACTGCTCCTCGGCGCTAGAAGCCATCTGCTCGCTGGACGTCTCGATCTGACCGGCCGACGCGGCCGTCGACGCCGCTGCCTCCCGCACCTTCATAACCATCCGATGCAGGTTTCCGACAGCACGGTTGAACCCCTCGTACAGGCGCCCAATCTCGTCGTCCCGGCTGGCGTCGAGCTGCACCGTCAGGTCCCCATCGGCGAACCGGTTTATCGCCTCCATCATCGTCTCGATGTCGTCCTGCAGGTCGGCCCGCTGCCGCTCCACACGGCCCCGGGCCTCCTCGGCCTCCTGCGTGGCCTGCCGGGCCTCTTCCTCCTTCGCCGCGGCATCGTTTAGCGCCGCCCGGTTCTGGTCGACCATCTCGTTGAACGCCGCCGTCAGCTCCCCCACCTCGTCCTCCCCCTCGACGGGGACGGTGACGTCCAGGGTGCCCGCCGTCACCTTCTTCGAGGCATCTCGGAGCGCCATGATGGGTCGCGTGAAGGAGCGGACAAAGACAAGCGCGATGCCTCCCGCCAGCACCAGAAGCACACCGCCCCACAGCCCGATCTGCCACGTCAGGGCATCGATGGCGGCGAGCGCCTCGTCGCGGTCGACCTTCGACACAACGGCCCAGTCGACCCCCTCGATGTCGACCGGACTGTAGGCGCTCAGTACGTCTTCCCCCCGATAGTCGGATTCTGTCGTCCGACCCGTCTCGCCCGCCAAGGCCTGGTCGACCGCCTCCATGCGGACCTCCTGCTGGAGAATCGTGGTGTTGAGGGCGTCAATCCGGTCGACCGTGGCGTCGTCGTAGCCTTCACCGCGGAGGGTTTCCAGGTACGTGCTCTTGTCCTCGAGAAGAGATCGGGCGTCGGTCCGCATTCGGCGGTCCGGCCCCACCAGAAACGTCTCCCCGGTCTGCCCAAGCCCTTCGGCCTTCCAGTCTTGCCCGCCCGTCAGCGTCTTGTTGATCTCCCCGACGGGCATCTGGAAGACGAGCACCCCAATCACCTCGCCCTCGTCCATGATGGGCGACGCGATGAACGAGGCCGGCGCCCCGTACGAGGGAACGTACACCGAAAAGTCCACCAGCCGGTGCTCATCGCCGCTCTCGGCCTTACGGGCCTCCCGAAACGCCTCGGCAAAGTTGCTGTCCTGATACGGGCCGTCGAGCAGGCTCGTCCCGAAGTCGACCTCCTTGTACACCGAGTACACGATGTGCCCGTTGTCCGGCTCTACCAGAAAGAGATCATAGTAGTTGAACGAGTGGAGAAAGCGGCGAAAGTCATCGTGGTACCTCGCATGCGCCACGTGATACACCTCCCAGCCCTCCTCCGGTCGGTCTAGCTGGTCCTTCTCGCCCACCGGATTGGGGTTCGAGGCGATGTACTTGTTCTGCAGGTACTGGATGTGTCCCTCCTCCGGCACGTAGGAATCGGCGGATGCGTCCGTGCTGGTGCTCTCTTCGAGCCGAGGGACAAATTCCTCCTCGTAGTACGTCCGCACGGCGTCTTTTCCGCCCCCAATCGGGGCGGCGTCACGGGCGTCCAGCACCTCGAAAGCCGACCGGAGCTCCTGCATCGCCCGCACCGTCCGGCCGTTCTCGGAAGTCGTGACGACCTGTCTCCGAACGTCCTCGACGTACCCCTCGACGGCATTCGCCTTGTTCGACTGCACACTCGCCAGCGTCTCAAAGGCCTCGGCCTTGAGACTCTGCTGCGCACTGGAGTATCCGATCCAGCCAATGGTACCCACCGAGAGCCCCCCAATCCCCAAGAGCGTAAGGAGGAGTTTCGCCCGAATGCTCAGGTCTCGAAGTCGAGGCATGACGACGGAAACGCGCTGAGAGGAACCAGTGTGGATCGATCGTGCCGAGCGTGTGCCGTTGTTATCGGCCCGGCCTCACAAAACTCAAACACCCCTTGCGGCCTTTTACTCCTCCCCTACATTTCCTCGACGCTCTCGTCGCGCCGAAACGGGCCGCGAGGGACTCTCCGGCAGAGGGGAAACAGAACAAGAAAACATTCTAGGGCGACCGGCCGCCCTAGCGTCGGAAGAAGAGGTAGAAGGCGTTCACGCGGCGGATGAGTCCCACCGTTTCTTCGTAGGGGGGTGTGCCGCGGTACTGGCGCACGCGGTCCGGGCCCGCGTTCCACGCCCCCACCGTCCGGGCCAGGTTGTCGCCAAACTCCGCGTTGTAGCGATCGAGCAGGTAGCAGCCAATCAGGATGTTGAGGGCCGGGTCTTTCAGGTCGTCGGCCGACAGGCTGCGGAGCCGACGTCGGTCGACGAACCGGAAATCGTAGCCGGTGTCATGCAGGGCGCGGGCGGCCCGGCGCCCCGTCTCGGGCCGGATCTGCATGAGCCCAATGGCCCCGGCCGACGACACGGCTTGGGAGCGGGCGGCCGACTCGGCCGCGATCAGAGCACGGACGAAGTTGGTATTCAGGTTGACCCCGCTTCGGGTGTACGCCAGTCCGGAGAAATACTGGACGTAAGAATCGTAGTCCCGGAGGCGACGCCGGATCGAGCGGGCCGGGGCCTTGGGCCGTGCGTTCTGGGCCACGCGCCGCGCATGCTCATCGAGGTGGGGCCCCTCCTGTCCAAATGCAGACGGGATCACGGGGAGGCCCAGGGCGGCGAGGAGAAAAAGCGCCCCGCCAATGACGAAGGCGTGGGGCAGGAAGCGAGAATTGTCGAATGCCATAACGAAGCGGCGTCACTGGGGCACGGTTACTTGCCTTAAAACCGGTACAAACTGCGTGCCTTCGTTCCGCCGAAGCAGCTCGCCCACACTTGTGTCTAGGGGTGGGCCGGTGTCCCCGCGGCCCGCTGCATCGCATCCGGGAGGCCGTCGAGGGGGAGAGACTCATCCACGAGCCCGGCCTCCGTGACGACGCGTGGCATCCCGTAGACCACGGACGTATCTTCGTCCTGGGCGTAGATGGTGCCGCCGTCGTCTTTGATGTGCCGGGCGCCCTCCAGTCCGTCCTTCCCCATGCCCGTCATCACGAGGGCCAATACGTTCTCTCGGCACGCCGCCGCAGCGGACTGAAACAGGACGTTGACCGATGGGCGATGGGTGTCGCCGGCCGGCTCCGCCGGTGTGCAGACCGTGAGGGTCCCCTCACGCCGCTCCACTGTGAGGTGGCGATCTCCCGCCGCAACGACAACCCGTCCCGGCTCAAGCAGCATTCCCTCCTCGGCTTCGGCCACGGCAAGTTCGCTGAGCGAATCGAGACGATCGGCCAGCGAGCGAGTGAACTGCGGCGGCATGTGTTGCACGATCGCGACCGGCAGCGGAAACGCGGCGGGCAGGGCCGGGATCACGTGCTGGAGGGCCATCGGCCCGCCCGTGGACACGCCAATGACGGCCAGTTCGTAGGACTCTCCGGATGGGGCGGACGTGCCGGAAGAAGGTGCCTTGGACGCCGAGGACGTCGAAGGGGTCTCGCGAGCACTCGTCGATGACGCCGGGGCCGAGGCGGAGGACTCCGTGTCCTGAAACAGCCGTGCGTTCGACTGCGCGAGGGCTTGTACTTTGTCGACGAGCTTCTTCTCGACGTCGTCGGCCCGGAGAGTGGCGCTGGACGCCCCCTTCGATAAGAAGTCGGCCGCCCCCGCCTGCATCGCCTCAATCGTGACCTCGGCCCCCTTCTCAGTGAGGGAGCTCAGCATGAGAATGGGCCGGGGGGACGCGTCCATGATGCGTCGGACAGCCTCGATGCCATTCATCTTCGGCATCTCCACATCCATCGTGATCACGTCGGGCTCCAGCCGACGCGCTTTCTCCACCCCTTCCTCGCCGTTCGTGGCGGTATCGACGACGGTCATGCCGTCGGTCCGCTCGAAGATCCCCGAGATGGCCTTCCGCATCACCAATGAATCATCAACGACGAGTATTTGGATCATAGCGATTGCGAGAGACCAGGATGGAAACTGTCAGCTGAACGTGGACCTACTTCGACGAGACGGCCGGTGCCCCATCCGCATCGACCGCTTCGGACGCCTCCTCTTCGGCGGAAAGCTCTTCGTGCTGGATCATCTCTCCAATGTCGAGCACCATGATCACCTGGCCGTCGCCCAGAATGGTGGACCCGGCAATGCCCGGCACCGACTTGAGGTAGTCGCCAAGCGACTTGATGACGACTTCCTCCTGGGAAATTAGCTCGTCGACGACCAGCGCGGCGCGTCGGTGGGCCACGCTCACCACGACGGCGTACGCGTCCTGCTCGTCGGCGAAGCGGTCGGCCCGCTGCCCCCCGGAATCGGGGGCCTGTACGTCCAGCACCTCTTCGAGACGCATCACCGGAATGACCTGGTCCCGATGCTCGATGACCTCGCCCTCCTGGATCGTTTCGATCATGCCCGGCTCCAGGCGCACCGCCTCCGATACGGCGTAGAGCGGAATCGCGAAGGTCTCCGCACCACTCCGGACAAGCATGCTCTGGAGGATTGCGAGCGTGAGGGGCAGCTTCAACGTGAAGCGCGTGCCCTCTCCGGGCGTCGAGTCGATGTCGATGGTCCCGTTCAGCTCGGCCAGGTTGGTCTTTACGACATCCATCCCGACGCCGCGCCCCGACACCTGCCCCACCTCCTCGGTGGTCGAGAAGCCCGGACGGAAAATGAGCTGGTACGCCTCCGAGTCGCTCAGGTCCTTGGCCTCGTCTTCGGTCAGGACGTTCTTCTCAATGGCCTTCTGCTTCAGGGCATCCGGGTCGAGGCCACCGCCGTCGTCGGCAATTTCGATGATGATGTGATTGCCGGCGTGGGACGCCGAGAGGTGAATTTCACCGCGCGGGTCTTTGCCCTTCTCCTTCCGCTCTTCGGGGGACTCGATCCCGTGGTCCGCGGCGTTTCGCACGAGGTGCAGCAGCGGATCGCCAATCTCCTCCACCAGCGACTTGTCGAGCTCCGTGTCCTCCCCCTCCACGACCAGGTCGATCTTCTTGTCGAACTCACGGGCCAGGTCGCGCACCACGCGCGGAAACTTGCCAAAGACCTGTCCCACCTCCACCATGCGCGTCTGCATGATGGCGCTCTGCAGCTCCGTGGTCGTGTAGTCGACCTTGTCGCTCGCGTCCTCTAGCTCGCCCAGTAGGGACTCGAGGCGGAGGCTCTCCTCCGAGTCGGAGCGGGCGTTGTGCTCGGTGCGGGCCTCCGTGATCAGCTGGAGGAGCCGGTTTCGCCCTAGTACCAGCTCGCCCACGAGGTCCATCAACTGATTCAGGCGGCTCACCTCGACGCGAATGGTGTCCGGCGCCTTCCGCCCCGAATCGCTGTCCCCACCGTCCTCATCGGAACTCGAACCGGCGTCCGAGGACTCGTCCGCGTCGGGCGCCGCGGTCTCGCCTGCGTCGTCCGACACTGCATCCTCCGTCGGCTCATCGGCATCCGCCGAGGCGTCACCCCCGATGTCCTCGGGTTCCCCCCCGTCCGGGTCTGGAAGCGAGACCTCTCCGGCCTCGAACGTGCCCTCATTGATCGCCTCAAGGGCGTCGAGCAGGGGCTCCATTTCGAGAGGCTGCAGGTCGCGGTCGATGACCTGCTGCGTGAGCACCTTCATGTGGTCGAAGGCACACAGCATCACGTCGGTCATGGCCGGCTTAAAGTCCAGCTCTTGCTCGCGCAGTGCGTCGAGCACTTCTTCGAACAGGTGCGCAAGCGAGCTGAGCTGTTCGAGGCCGAGAAAGCCCGCCGTGCCCTTGACCGTGTGCACGTCCCGAAATACGCTATCAACGAGATCCGCGTCTTCGGGCGTCTTTTCGAGCTGCAGAAGATCCCCTTCGAGCCCGTCGTAGATCTCCGTGGCCTCTACCACGAAGCTCTCGACGATCTCCTGCATGCTGTCGTCGTGTATGGGGTGCTGTTCGTCCATGGGACCGGAAACAGATTGTGCGCCTTGTGAAGAACCCGGGGCCGCGCGGGGCGCGCTGGGCGCGGGCCCTACTGAAAAAGCTCATCGATCTCTTCCTGGGAGGCGGCCTCACCGCCCTCATCGCCACCGTCGGAACCCCCTCCACCGTCACTCCCCCCTCCACCGTCGTCGAACATATCATCGATGTCGGACTGCGAGGCCGCTCCGCCTCCGTTCGAGGACGCCCCGTTCGAGGATGCGCCGTTCGAAGACGCTCCGTTCGAGGACGTGGGCTGGGACGCGCCCCCTCCGTTCTGCGATCCCGTCGGCGCGCCTCCATCCTTCCCCGCCATCATGTTGTCGGCCATGCGCTGCTGATCGCCGGAGCGGTCGTACTCGGCGTTCATGTTGAAGTCTGCCGTGCGCGAGGGCTCGCCCGAGGGCGCATCGGCCCGATCGACCTGCCCTGTTCCCAGCCGGGACAGCAGCGATGCGATCCGGTCACGGACCGTCTCGATAAGGTGATTCACGCTGGAGAGCTGCTGCTCGGTGACGTCCTGCACCTGCAGAGACATCATGATCTGGTTCATCCGGTCCCGGATGGGGGACAGGGAGTCGCGGGTGTCCTGGAGCTGATCCGACCACTCGTCTCTCAAGTCTTGCTTCCGGCCCTGGATGCGCGCCACTTCGTCCAGCAGTTCCTCGTGCCCCTCCCCGAGCTCCTTCCGCAACAGGGCCAGGACCTGGTTGTCGGCCTTCGCCTCCTCGGTGAACTGATCTTCAAGCGTCGACAACTGATCCTCAATGTTCCGGAGGTCTTTCAGGACCTCATCGGAGTGGTCGAGAATCTCGCTCGTGGCCACCTCCGTGGCCTCCGTCACGCTCTTGAGGTGTTCGGTCGCGCGCTCCATGTGTCCGGAGCGCGTCCGAATGGTCGTGTTCACCTCTTCGAGAAGTACAGTGATGTCCTGAACGAAGTCGAAGAGTTCGTCCAGAAAGGGGGCAAACCGACGGCTGAGCACGAAGATCGCCTGCAACTCATCCAGCTTGTCCAGGAATTCTTGGACTTGCGGGCGCGATGACATAGCAGAGGGAAAGAACTACGTGTGGGACAGAGAAAATGGGGCATGAAGACGCCTACGCAACCGCTTCGAGACAGCTATCAACCTTCTCCTCGAGCACTTCTGGCTCGAAGGGCTTCACGATGTAGTTATTCACCTCGGCCTTCATGGCGGTCTTCACGTCCTCCTTCATCCCGCGGGTGGTAATCATCAGGATCGGGAGGTCCGAGTACTCGGGGTGATTTCGGATGTTACTGGATAGGTCCACCCCGTTCATGTTGGGCATATTCCAGTCGGTGACGACGAAGTCCGGGGCGTTCTCCTCCAGCTTCTCCAGCGCGTCCTCGCCGTCTTCGGCCTCCACGATGTCGTCGTAGCCGATCTCCTGGAGGGCATTGCGGATGATGCGGAGCATCGTAGGCGAGTCGTCGACAATCAGGAATTTCATGGGCAAAGCAGAGGGGTTAAGTGAAAACGAACGCGTACGAGTAAAAGACTACCGTCGGGTCGCCTCTTTCAGGCTCGCGAGGACACCGACCCGTTGGTCGGGCGCCGGTAGGCAAGCGCACCTTCGTGGCGGACGGGCTCTAGTGGGACCTCGAGTTCACCCAGCGTCTCCGATCCGCCGACGAACAAGTAGCCGCCCGGACGGAGCGACCGGTACAGGCCCCGGAGCACGTCCTTCTTAGATGTATCGTTGAAGTAGATGAGCACGTTAGCACACATGATGAGGTCGAAGTTGCGCATCCTTCGCATGTCCTGTGCCTTGGTCAGGTTAAGCGGCTTGAACTCCACCATGTCGCGGATTGACGGCTTGACCACGAAGGTCTCGCCCGAGCGGTCGAAGTACTTGCGCAGGCGGGCCTGTGATACGTTCCGTACCGCTCGTTTGCGGTAGCGGCCCGCCCGTGCTTCCTCCAGCACCTCGGTGTCGATGTCCGTGCCTACGATCTCGTATTCCATGTTCGTGTGGCGCGGCCCGAGCGCCTCTCGAATGAGAATGGCGAGCGAATAGGCCTCGTCTCCGGCCGAGCAGGCTGCGCTCCAGAGCCGAATCGGGCCCGACCGACCCTGCTGGTGCAGCCGCACCAGTTCAGGGAAAATGGTGTCTTCCAGTGCCTCGTGCTGCGACGGGTGCCGGAAGAACGCCGTCTCGTTGATTGTCACTGCGTTCACCAGGTTCGCAAGCTCTCTGGTGTCCCCCTGCTCCAGGCGATCCGCGTACGTCTCAAAGTCGGGCACCTCCTGAGCCATGAGCCGAGGCTTGACGCGACTCTCGAGGAGGTACTTCTTCTCATCAGGAAAGTCGATGCCGGCATGCTTTTGGACGAGGGCCCTAAGTCGCTCAAATGTCTTCGTCGAGAGCGTCGCCTTTGCTGCGTTCGAGTTTCGCATATGTATCTCTCCAGTGGGGCATTGCTAGGGGTTTTCGAGGACCAATCATGCTGCAACACCCTGTGCGGAGGGCGCATCGGCCTCTTCATTCTCCATGCCCTGAAGAGCTTCCGCCTCTTCCTTCGAGAAGATGCCGTCCAGGTCCAGCAGGATTAGGAGCCGCTCTTCAAGCTTCGCCACGCCACGCAAAAAGTGCGTGTCGATGTTCGTGGCAAGGTCCGGGGCCGGCTCGATCGTGCTCTCTTTCACGCGGAGGACCTCGCGGACGGAGTCGGTCACGAACCCGACCGTCTGGTCCTGCAACTCCACCACGAGAATGCGCGTGTCTTCGTCCTGGTCGCGCTCCGGGAAGCCAAGGCGCGTGCGCAGGTCGATGATCGGGAGGATGCGTCCGCGCAGGTTGATCACGCCCTCCACAAAATCGGGCGCATGGGGCACGCGGGTGATCTCGACGGGACGGATAATCTCCTGTACCGTCAGGATATCAACCCCGAATTCCTCCTCGGCCACGATGAAGCTGACGAACTGGCGAACGTCTTCGGTTTGAGAGTCAGGTTCGCGCATGGACACAGGACAAGTCGGCAATGAAAGGAAAGTACGACAGTTGGCGCGGTCCACTTTTCATTATCGGCGGCCGAGCCGGATTTTTAACTCTCGGCCTCACGCGGGCGCCCCGTCTTCTTCACGGGACGCCCCGGCGTGCGTGGACCCGAGAAAATCTACGATTACCGCTTGAGCTGGACGGTCTGGTTCAGGACCTCATCCGCGGTCGTGATAATCTGGGAGGAGGCCTGGTAGCTCCGCTGCGCCTTGATGAGATCGGAAAATTCCTTCGCGAGGTCCACGTTGCTCGACTCCAGCGACCCGGACACCACGGAGGTCTGTAGGTCCCGACCCGCACGCCCAAGCTGAAGGTCGCCCGAGGCACCGGTCGTAGTGAAGAAGTTTTCGCCCTGCTGCTCTAGGCCGTTCGGGTTGTTGACGTCGCCGATGGCCAGCTGATACTCCTCCTGCTGCACCCCGTTGGTGTAGTTGAGCTGCAGCTTTCCCTCCGGCGTGAACTGAACGCCGGACAGCTCTCCCGACGAGTTGCCGTTCTGGCCCTGGAATTTCGATGTGGTCGAGCCGCTGAACTGCGTAATGCCACTCAGGCTGATGCCCAGGCTTTTGCCCCCCTGTACTGCATCGGATTCCCAGTTGAGACTTACCCCATCGTTGGTGCCGTTGCCGTCTGGATCGTACGTGTTAGTCACGCCCGTTATCGTGTCCACGGAACCGTCGTCCTTGAACGCAATCGTGCCGTTGGCGTCACCGGGTCCGCCCGAGTTAGCGTTTTGAAGGACACCATCGGGGTCCTTCACGCTGAATGTCCACGTGTCATCAGTGGCCGTTTTTTCGAAGTTGATGACCACATTGTGGGCCTTCCCTTGCTCGTCGTAGACGACACTCGAAATCTCACTTGTGTCCCCGTCGGTCGCGTCGGCCGAGAGGTTGCCCCCAACCTCGGCCTTGGTGGTGGCTTTCGCCAAAGATTGGGCATTGGGGTCGAACCGAACGTTCTTGAGTTCTCCCGTATTGGCCGTTCCGTCGTCGCCAACCTCCCAGCCCTGTACGTTCAGCCCGTTGGCCGTCACGAGCTCGCCGTCCTGGTTGAACGTAAAGTTGCCGGCCCGCGTGAGGCGGCGCTGGTCGCTGGTCGCTCCACTCTTGGGACTGGCGACAAAGAAGCCGTCCCCTTTCAGCGCAAGGTCGGTCTTGATGCCCGTGTCGTTGAGCGAGCCCTGCGAGAAGTTTCGGTCCACGGAGGCAACCGAGACGCCCCGGCCCACCTTCGAGGGATTAATGGCTGAGCCACCCGCCGTGCGCCCAACCCCGAGAATCTCCTGGCCGAGTTTTTCGCTAAACGCGGCCCGCTGCCGCTTGAACGCAGTTGTGCTCGAGTTTGCGATGTTGTTGCTTACCGTGTCGAGGCGCGTCTGGTGACTTCGAAGCCCAGAGACGCCGATGCTCAGAGACTGAAGACTCATAGGTCTCAAGTGTACTGTTGAAAGAGAAATACATCGAAAAGAGCGCAGCCTCGGTCGGTCAGCTGCGCACCGGCGTCCCGTCCCTCGCCTCGTCGTAGAGACGAGGGGTGGGTCCCGCCGGAAAGTCGTCGAAGAGGGATTCGGAGAGGATAGCGAATAGGACTACACAGGATTACAGACGCATGGCACTGTCAATTTGGGTGAAGACGCGTTGCTTCATCTCGGTCTGGTCGAGGGCCGTGACGACAGTGCGGTTCGGCACGTTGACCACGAAGGCCGCGTCTTCTCGGAGAACGGCCGCGTCCTGGGCCCCCTTGTCGTCGAGCTGATCCATGGCGTCGGCGAGTTCTTGGCGTTGGGTGGTGTTGAGGGAGATATTGCGCTGCGCGATCCGTTGCTTGGCATGTCCGGACAGATCGATGTCCTCCGTCTGGTCCTGGGCCGCCTCCAGGTGATCGGCGAACGACGAATCATCCGCGTCCGTCGGGCCGTCGGGGGAGGAGGCCGGGTCCTGCTGGGGCGTCTGCCGGAGCGCATCCGGCGGGACGCGTCCGTTTCGCTGGTGGACCGTCATGGGAACACCGGATTGCCCATTGGGAGCAACGAAGCGAACATAGGGCTACTGGGCCGCGATGCTCTGCACGCGCCCCATCGACACCTGCGCGCCGCCAATTCGGAGGGAAGTTTTCCCGTCCTCCAGCGTGACGCGGTCGACGGTCCCCTCCAGTCGCACAGTCCCCTCAACAGCGTCTCCGCTTCCGCCCGTGGCGTTCACGTCCACCGAATATGTGCCGTCGGGCACCCGCCCGCCCCCGTCCGTCGTGCCGTCCCAGGTGACTTCCGTGCTCTCCGATACGTTCTCGAGGGTCTTCGTCCGGATCGCGTTGCCTCCCGCGTCGCGAATCGTAACCGTGGCCTCGGAGGCGGGACGCTCCAGGTCGACGCCGAAGGTGGCCTCCCCCTCCCCGGTCCACTGCATGGTGTTGCCCGAGGTCTTTACCGTTCGCCCGATGAGGTCGGTGGCGATGCTGTCGTTGATGCTCTGGGCGAGGGCCCCGTCGCTTTTCCCCTGGTCCTTGATCTGGCCACTGATGTTGTTGAGCTGCTCGACGGAGCTGAACTGGGCCAGCTGCGCGGCAAACTCTTTTCCCTTCATCGGATTGGACGGGTCCTGATTCTGGAGCTGCGTGGTGAGCAGCTTCAGGAAATCATTCTTGCCAAGGTTTGCCGCGGTGGCCTTCGAAAGGCCCTGACTTGCGTCAGAGCCTCCTCCCTGCGAACCGTCTGCGTTCGGGCTCGACGTGGCGGACGATGCGAGAGACTCAATCATATCGTGTCTGGACGTTGATGCATGGAGCGCAAACAGTGGAGCGCAAACATCGTGCGGGCCGACGGGTCTACCCAATCCATTCTCGCCGCCCACGGCCGCGGAGGGTCGCCCCCCCGGATTGATCTTCGTCGGTCGATTCGTCCCCGGGAGCGAGGGCGGAGGAACGCTCCGATGCCGCTCCATCCGAGGCGTTCTGGTCCGATTCGTTCGCGTCGCCGCCGCTGAAGGAAAGGTCGACGTCGGTGCCGTACTGGGCCTGCATGGCGTCCTGGAGTTGGCGCGCGTTGGCCGCCACCTGGGCTTGGACTCGGGTTTCACTGAACCCGACCGACACGGCCGTCTGCTCCTGCCCCTGCCGGGCCTTCACCGTCATCGTGCCTTTGTCCTCGCCCAGCGACATTTCGAGGGACTTCCAGCCCCCGGCAAGCTCTGCCGTACGCAGGGGGCCCTGCTTGGCCGCGTTGAGCCACGCCGAGGGCATCGTACGGGGCGGCCCCGACTTGCCCTGTGGACGCGCGTCCGCCTTGGCCTTCGACGCTGCGCCCGAGCCGCTCCCGGACGCGTTTGCCCCCTTCCCGTCCGTCTGCGTGCCGCTGCCCGTCGAGGTGCTGTCCTGTGAGAGAGAGGCGCGGAGCGTACGGGCGTCGGACTCGCCCGATGTGCCCGTGGACGAGGACGCGAGGGCCTGAAACCCGGGCCCATTCTTCGCCCCCTGGGCCTTCTGTCCCTGCCCATTTTGGCCGGTGTTCTGTCCCTGCTGGCCACCGCCCTGCTGCTGCCCCTTCCCGCCCTGATGCCCCCGGCCCCGACCCTGTCGCCTCGTGGACCGGGCCCCGTCCCGCGCTGTCCGGGCCGGGCGGCCATCGCTTGACGCCTCACGCCCGTTTCCCGGCTCCGTGCCTCCTCCCTTCAGGGACGAGGGAGAGATCTGCTTGCCATGCGTTCCGTTCTTTCTGGCGCTCTCCCCCTTCCCCGAACCGGTGTCCGGTGGTCGCGCGGCGTTGCCCCGCACCTGCCGCTCTATATCCGACCCGTTCGTGGCGGCAGGCCGGCCCGCATTCTGCCCCCTGAGAAACGTTCCCTCTTGTCCCGGGACTCGGCCTCCCTTTTTGGCCGCCGCCCCTGCCCGTCCGCCCTCCGGCATCCGTTTCTCCATCCCCCTCGTCCTGGGCGTCTGTCCGTCCGTCCCTTGACGGGAGCGACCGTCTCCGGACTCGGCGGCAATCGGGCCCGGTGATACCTGTACCTGCACCTGTTTCGCGCGGCCCGATCCGGCTCCGGACGACGTGGACGCGTTCGCCCCCGCTCCCTGACCGGCCGCGGCTCCCTGCTTAGCAGTCTGGCGTCCCCCTCCCTCCGTACCGCCCCCTCCCTTCACCAATGTGACCGTCTTCTGTCCCGTCGACGCCGGACGTGCCGCTCCGTCCCCCGGCGCTGACGCCACTAGCTTCCAGGACGCTCGGACCTGCGTTCCCCCCTTGGTCTTTTTGCCCGACGACTGAGCGTTCCCCCCATCCGCGTTGGCCTGGGCGGCTGTCTGTTCACCGGCCCGAACCGCCCGGGCGACAAGCGCCCTCGCGTTCTCGCCCTTCCCTGCGTGCAGAATAGGCATCAGCTTTACCGTCTCCGCCGCGGCCGACTGGCCCGTCCCGGTCGCCTTCCCGTCCTCGCTCACAAAGCGGATTTGCTTCTGCCCCTCGCCCTCCCCGTTCCCGGCCCGACGAAGCACTCCGCTAAACAACGCCGCGATGCCCTCCTCCTTCCCATTGGCCTGCTTTCCCTCGGGACCGGCCGCCCCCCCTCCCCTCAACACGAGGCGATGGACCGCGCGCCCGCCGTCCTTCGCGGCGTCTCCAGACGAGCGTTGCACACCGGACAAGACCGATGGGAAGGCCGTGGCGGCCGTGCCCGCCTTCGCTTTGTTCTTGGCGGAGGTCTGTTGCGCGGCCTCTTCGGCCGGGAGCGTGAGGCGAATTGCTTGCATGATGGTGGCCCTTCGCGGGCTCAGTTGAGAAACAAGTGAGCATTTGGGCGACGCGCTACCGGAACGGAGACGCGCCCCTGCCTCCTTCTCTATTCGTCTCCTGCGTGGCGGTCGTATCGGTGGACGCACCATCGCCCCCGACAACCTGGTTCACAAACTGTGCCGTCCGCTCCGCCGAGATGGCGCTGAGCAGCTGGGTACGTGTGCGTCCCGAAGTTCGCTGGTACAGCTTCTTAAGGACCTCCATGTCCACGTTGGACAGCACGGTTGCGAGCTCCCGCTGGCTCATGCCCAGCAGGGCATCTTTCAGTTCCCCCACCTTGGCCTCCCGGCTCTCTAACGACGCGACCCGCTCCTGCAGGGTCTCGGCTTCCTGCTCGGTCGTGCGGAGCTGCTCTTTGAGGGTCCCAAGCGAGTCTTGAAGCCGCCCGACGACGTCCAGGGAGTCCCGGAGCCGCTGGACGAGCGAGGACGCCACGCGCATCGAGTCCGAGGACGGCCCGTCGGTTGAGTCTCGGGACGCCTGCATTCCGGTCGAGTCTCGCGACGATGCCGCGGTCGAGTCGCCGGGCATGGACGCCTGCCGGGCTGTGTCGCGCCCGGCGAGACTGTCGGCGGGCGTTCCCGCCGTCTCCGGCGAGATGGACGGCATCAGCAGGTACGCCCCCAGCAGGGCGACCGCAAAGGCCCCCAGCGCCGCGCCCGCAATGAGAAGTCCGTACTTGATCACGGTCGACTGCATGGCCGTCTTTAGAGTAGCGACAGTGCCTCGTCGGTGCGGTCGTGACGAAGCATGGCCTGTTCATCGAAGAAGGCCTCGCTCGCCTTCTTCTGTTCGCGGTCGTGCTGGTCTCGCTCCTGATTTCGCAGCTCTTCGAGGGCCTCCTCGGCCCGCCGGCGTTCTCGAAGCTCAGTGCGAGCCTGTTCGACCTGCTCCCGACAGTCTTCCACGGCACTCCGGGCTTCTTCCACCTCCTGACGCGCCTCTTGGCGAAACGCATCGGCCTGCTGAATGCGGGCGGGGTCCTGTCGCCGCGCCTCGTCCACCCGCCGCCGACACTCCGCCAGGTGGTCCGTAGCCCGCTCCATCTCAGCCTCCTTCTGCTCGAGCGCATGCTCGGCGTCGGCGAGGGCCTGGCGGGCCTTCTCGGTCTCGTGCTGGCGCAATTCCAGCACTTTCTGCAGCGAGAAGCGGAACTTCTTTCCGGGCATTTTTTGGGGCTAGTAGGGCAACAGAACGCAGTGTGAGGCCGGTGTCGGCGGCGTTCATCCGTCCGGGAACGGTCTGTCCATCCCAGGCGGACCGCGAACGGGCCATCGGCCTGCAGGCGCAAACCCGGGCTCGGCGCCCTTTGCCTGCGTGCCGTGTACAACTCAAAGTTCCTGCCACCTCCTACTCAGGAATGTCGTCCAGCAGTTGGCGGAGCTGGGTAGACGGGGCGGGATCCGGGGGCGGGGCGTCTACGGACTGCTGCAGAAAGTCGGCCAGCGCCGGGTAGGCCTCCACGGCCCGGTCGGTCTCCGGGTCGCTCCCCTCTTCGTAGGCCCCCACACTGATCAGGTCTTCGACCTCCTCGTAGGCGGAAAGCAGTTCGCGGGCCTCCTGCGCTGCGGCCTCGGCCTTCGGGTCCGCCACGCGCGGCATCACGCGGCTCACGCTCTGGAGGACGTCGACGGCGGGGTAGTGCCCCGCCTCCGCGAGCTCGCGGGACAGGACGATGTGGCCGTCCAGAATTCCGCGGGCCGCGTCACTGATGGGCTCGTTCATGTCGTCCCCCTCCACGAGCACCGTAAAGATGCCCGTGATCGTGCCCGCCTCCGCGGGGCCCGCCCGTTCCAGAAGCCGGGGCAGGAGCGCGAACACGCTAGGGGGATAGCCCCGCCGCGTCGGCGGCTCGCCCACCGCCAGCCCAATCTCGCGCTGTGCCTGCGCCACCCGTGTAATGGAGTCCATCATCAGAAGCACGTCCTGGCCCCGATCGCGGAAGTGCTCGGCGATGGCCATTGCTGCACTGGCGGCTTTCACGCGGCTCATCGCGGCCTCGTCCCCCGTCACGGCCACCAGCACCGACCGGCGCAGCCCTTCCTCTCCCAGGTTGTCCACGATAAACTCCCGCACCTCGCGTCCTCGCTCCCCGATGAGGGCGATCACGTTCACGTCGGCCTCGGCCCGGCGGGCGATCATGCCCAGCAGCGTGCTTTTCCCGACCCCTGACCCCGCAAAGATCCCGGTCCGCTGGCCCTTCCCCATCTTGAGGAACGCGTCGATGGACCGTATGCCCGTGGCGAGGGGCGTATCAATGAGGGGACGGTCCAGGGGGGACGGCGGGTCGCGATGAATCGGCTCCTGGACGTCCGTGCCCAGCGGCCCCTTGCCATCGATGGGACGCCCTCCCGCGTCGATGACGCGTCCCAGAAGGTCGGGCCCGACCGGGACGCTCATCCCTTCGTCGGCAGGGCGAATCAAGCAGCCGGCCTGCAGGCCATGCGTCTGCTCCATCGGCATGAGGACCGTCGTGCTCTCCTTCACCCCAACCACCTCGGCGCGCACCGTGCGCGTCTCGCCGCCCTCCTCCACGTGGATGCGGCACATCTCCCCCACCGCCGCGTCCAGTTCGCTGGCCTCCACGAGCAGCCCCACCACGGACGTGACGCGGCCGTAGCGCCGGGCCGGGACGGTCACTTCCTGGATGTGGTCGAGCGAGCGGGTGAGGGCAGGCATGGGACACAAAAATGACGAACGAGACAGGTCGGAAGCACGCTACGTGCGGTCGGAGACCGGATCGGCATCCGACTCCGTCGTGGCGTGCCGGAGCTCGCCCCGGAGCGTCTCCAGCACCTCCGCCCGCAGGCGTCGCACAACGCCGGTCGGGGACGAGACGCTCCAGTCTCCCTCCTCAAAGTCGGGCTCCGGCTCCAGGGTGAGCCCCTCGTAGTTTTCTTGCAGCCGCGTCACGAGTCCTGACTCTCGAACCCGCTGGCAGTCGACCGGGTGTAGTCGAATCGTCACCGGTGGGGTGCCGGCCAGCTCGGTTACGGCCTCGATGACCGCCTCCTCCGAGGCCTGCCGCATCGTCTCCGTAAGTGGCGCATCGACGATGGTCTCGGCCAGGTCGAGGGATAGCTCGACAATCTCCGACTCAACGTCGTCGATGTACGTCTCCCAGATCTCTTCGAAACGGGCCGCGTCCTCCAGTAGCTGCTGGCGCGTCTCTTCAAACTCGGCCTGTGCGGTCGACTCCGCCTCCTCGTATCCGTCGTCGTATCCGGCCTCGTAGCCGTCATCGTGGCCCTCTTCGTATCCCTCGGCCCGGGCCGCCTCCACCTTCTCTTCCAGGTGCTCCTGCCACTCCGCGTCGGTCCGGGTGGGCCCAGTTTCCTCCTGGTCGGCCTTTTCCTGGTCGGCCTTTTCCCCGTCGGCCGGCGGGGCATCTGTGTCGTCCGTCCCCGAGGGCGCCGTCGGTTCGTTCCCCGATCCCTCCTGGATGGTTATCTCCTCCGGGCGCACCGTCACCGGCTCGGGCGACCGGCCGGCCTCTCCGGCCTGCAGGATACGCCCCTGCGGGACAACGTCGTCCGGCTCGGCCTCCTCATCGTCGGACTCCGTCCGCTCCACCTGCTCAGCAGGGATCCGGTCGGCCCCCTCCGCAAGAACCTCCTCATCGAGCGAGACGGACGTCACCTCTGACGTCTCCGCATTTTTGATAACACGTCCCATTCAGTGTGTAGACCGGCGATGCAACAGAACCGAGGGGGGAGCTACTCGATAACTGCCTCCTCGGAGGCACTAGACAGCGCGATTTCGTCCTTCTCTTCGAGCTCCTGCGCAATCTCCAGGATGCGATTCTGGGCCTCTTCAACGTCGCTCACCCGGACGCGGCCGAGCAGCTCGATCTCCTCCTCGAGGGACTCGGCCACCCGGTCGCTCACGTTGCGCATGACCTTTTCCTCCAGCGCATCGGACGCTCCCTTGAGGGCGTGGGCCAGGTCGTCCTGGTCCACCTCCATGAGCACCTTCTGGAGATCCTCCGCCCGGATCTTCGTCAGGTCATCGAAGACGAACATGAGGTTCTTGATGTCGGAGGCCAATTCCTCGGACCGATCCCGGAGGTTGTCGAGGATGCTCTTCTCGGAGGAGCGGCTCGTCGTGTTTAGAATCTCGGCGGCCTGCTCGATGCCCCCCATGACACTCGTCTCGGCGCCGATGACGGACCCGAGCTGGTTCCGAATGACCTCTTCGATGTCGTTGATCATCTCGGGGGACGTATTGCCGATCGTCGCCAGGCGGTACATGATTTCGCTCTGTAGTTCTTCCTCCAGCCCCGAGATAATCTCGGCGGCCTTGCGAGGGTTGAGGTGGGCGAGAATGAGCGCGGCGGTCTGGGGGTGTTCGCGCCGGAGGAAGCCGGTAAGCTGATCCGTCTCGACCGTCTGCAACAGGTGAAAGGCCGAGACCTCCATGGCCGCCTCCACCCGCATCATTACCTCTTCGGCCCGGCGGTCGCCCAGGGCCTCGTTAAGCACCTCACGGGCGTAGTCCACCCCGCCCTTCGTGACATAGTCCTGGGCGCGTGCGACGTCCCGGTACTCCAGGAGCACCTCCTCTACCAGCTCGCTGGACGCGTTGCGCATCCGGGCCACCTCGACGGATACCTTTTCTACCTCCTTGTCGTTGAGGTGCTTGAGCACGTCACTGGCCGTTTCCACGCCGAGGGCGATGAGGAGCGTGGCGGCCTTCTGTGCCCCGGTGAGGTCTTCGGGGTCGTCGGGGAGAGCCGTGCCCTGCGAGCTGTCCGGGCTGGGGGTCGGGGCCACAGCGCCTCCCTCTTCTCCGGACATGCCGGAGGAGCCAGGTGAGCTCATCGAGTCGCCAGAAAATGGAGAGGTTGAAGAACCCATGGGCTACGAGCAATCAATTGCAAGCATTGTGCGGTGGGATGCAGGATGGCCGGAACGCTACACGGCCTGGTCCTCCACGAGCCAGGATCGGATCAGGTCGGCGGTCTGCTCCGGATTTTCTTTGACCTGGTCTTGGATTTCTTCAAACATCTCACTCCGGGCCTCCAGGCGCGCCTTGGCCTCGTCGGAGAGCTTGTCCGTGTACATGTCCTCCTTCACGAGGTCCCCTCCCTCCTCCTCGGTCTCCTGAAGAGCTGCGGGGTCCTCCGTAACCGGACCGTCCGCCGTCCGCCCCTCGACCTGCCGGGACTCGGACGCCTGGAGTGGCGTGGGCTGCTCTTCGGGGGTCGCGGTGAGGGCCTGCACGAGCGAGCGGGCCACCCAGACGGCCGCCCCGATCGCCACGAGGATGAGCCCGTACCGCAGGTAGAGCCGCGTCGGAGTCTCCCCACCCCCGTCCCCAGCAACCTGTCCGGCCGGCCCGGCATTGGTATTGAGGCGCGTCTGCTGAATCGTGAACCGGTCCCCCCGCTCCTCGTCGAACCCGACCGCGTTCTTGACGAGCGACTCGATCTTGGCAATCTCCTCCTGGCTGCGCGGCTCGTAGGTGATCTCCCCGTCCGGCCCCGTCGTCTGTTCCTGGTCGACGACCACCGACACGGTCATCCGGCTCACGTCGCCCACACTCTTCTCCGAGCGCTTCGTGGTGCGGCTCACCTCAAAGTTGCGGACGACCGAGTTCGAGTTCCCCGCCTCGTCCCCGCCGCCCTCCTCCTGCATCCGCTCCTCGCTGACGACGGTGGCGCTCTCGGGATCGACGAGGTCCTGCTCGGTGACCGTGCGGTCGAAGTCGAGCTCGGTGGAGACCCGAACGACGGCATTGTCCGGCCCCACCACTTCCTGGAGCATCGACTGCCCCTGTTCCACGAGCTGCTCCTCCACCGACCGCTGCATGTCGATCTGGGTGGAGGTCATCTGTACGTTCTCGTCCGCGGCATTCGGGTCGGACAGCATGTTTCCGTCCTGATCGATCACCCGAACCTGCGACGGGCTCAGCTTCTCCACGGCGCCCGCCACCAACTGCGTCACGCCCTGCACCTGGGCCTGCGACAGCGACCCGCCCGCAAGGCCGAGGACGACCGAGGCGCTCGCCTCTACCTGCTGGGCCTGAAACGGGTCATCCTCCGGCTCCACGAGGTGCACCCGGGCGCTCTCGACCTGCCCAACGCTCGAGACGGTCTGGGCCAGCTCCCCCTCCAGCGCCCGCTTGCTGTTGAGCCTCTGCATGAAGTCCGTCATCCCGAGCGTCCCCTGGTCGAACAGCTCGTACCCGGTCTGCCCGTCGTCGATGGTGCCGTCCGAGCTAAACTGGAGGCGCAACTCGTGCATGGAGGCACGCGGAACGTACACGGCCGAGCCCTGGCTGCGGAGCTCGTAGGGCGTCCCCTCCTCCTTCAGCCGACTGACCACGCGGTTGGCCGCCTCGGGCTCCAGGTCGCCGAAGAGGAGCGCGTAGTCGGGCTGGCTCGACCAGTAGGCCGTGCCGACGAGGAGCGCAATCGTCCCCACCGCCAACAGCCCGAGCCCGACCTGCTGCCCGGTGGAGAGGCGCCCAAAAAATTGCTGAATGCGCGCGAGAAACGTCTCCATTCGTAGGTGAGAACAGCACTAGCGCAAAGCGAACCCCCCAGTCCTCCCTGGCATCAGGGCGAAAACCCCGACACTGTGCGAGTCGGTTAGATCTGTGTCTGCATCAGCTTCTGATAGGCCTGGAGTCCTCGGCTGCGCACCTCGTTCATGAGCTCAAACTGAAGGCGGGCCTGGTTCATCGAGATCATCACGTCGTGCAGGTCTTTCTCTTCCCCCGCCACGAAGGCGCTTACCTTCTCGTTGGCCGTGTCCTGCGCCTCATCGACCCCTTCGACCGCGTTCTCGAGCGTATCGCTGAAGCTGGGGCCATCGGTTGCCTCGTCCAGGTTGGGGAGGTCGTCTCCCCCCTCATCCGTCTGCTGGATGGCGGCCTGGCGAAAATTTTGGAGCTGAGCAGCCTTCATGGCCGTCGGGGGTCTATCGAATATGGAGCGTCTTGCTGAACGTACTTGTGCGGACTGGGTGGGCCGTCACCCGGTCACGTCGAGGTTGCTACCAACGGAATTCGGATTGACGGTCTGCGCGCCCCGTCCTCGCCCGTAGAGCCGCATCGACAGCTCCGGGTCTTCTGGAAAGTTCTCCTCGATGGCCTTGCGCTCCTGCGTGGTGAGGGCGTCGTCGGAGGCGTCCTGCGCCTCTGCAGGGCTGGAGGTGGGCTGTGTCTCGGAAGATTTCTCGGCGCTCGAGGCAGATTTTTCGGAATCCGAGGCAGCACTGGACGATTCCTGGGAGGGATTGACGCCCTGCGTGTAAGCCGCGCGGCCGGCGGCGGACGAGCCAATTGTGTTCATGGGGGACAAGGCGACGCGTGCAAGAGGGCGACGAGAGGACAGGCGGTCCGTTAAATTTCGAAGGTGCGCTGGGCCATGCTCTTAGTGGCCTCCACCGCTGAGAGATTGGCCTCATAGACGCGATTCGCAGATGTCATCCGGGCCATTTCCTGAGCGACGTTCACGTCCGGGTAGTGGACGTATCCTTCCTCATCCGCGTCTGGATGGGAGGGGTCATACTCAAGACGCTCCTTCTCAATCTCTTCGATCTCGGTCTTCGGCCCCAGGTCTCCGGTGGCCTGCTCCGGCGGGAGTGAGGCCTCACGCAGGTGCCTCGCGTTCGTACTGCGCAGCTCGAGCTGCGGGTCGAGGCCGCCCCGGTTCAGGCGCTCGTAGTCCGCGTTGTCGACCTCCTGCACGGCCCGCTTGATCCGGAACGGATCCCCATCCTCCGTGCGCGACGTGGAGGCGTTGGCGAGGTTCTCCGTGGCGGCGCCGAGCTTACGGCGCTGGGCCTCCAGACCGCGCGCGGCGGTCTTCATCGCGGGAAGAAACTGGTTTCCGATCGGCATGGGACAGTGATGGGTTCTGGAGACAAGGGGCGTGGGGGTGGCGGCGGCTACCGCGCGCTTCCGGTGATGCCCATTCGCATGAGGTCGAAGTGCTCGGTGAGGGCCCGGGAGGCCATTCGCGTGCGCATCTGCGTGTCCGTCAGAGACATGAGCTCCTCCTCGAGCACGGGCGCTTCGTCTTCAACCTCCGTGTCGGCCTCTACCTCCGACTGCTCCCGGAGGCTGCCCGAAAGGCGACGCACCTCCTGTAGCTCCTCTTCAAAGGATACCGACATCCGGTCGTACCCGGGCGTATCGACGTTGGCGAGATTGCTGGACGCGGCCCGTCGACGCTGGGTGTAGGCGGACATCGCGTTGCGCAGAAGGCGAACGTGTGTGGTTTCCATGGTCCAGTCGGTCCTGCGGGGATGGCGCGTTGGGACTACAATCCAATCAAGCACTGTGCCACGACCGCGGACCGCCGGCTTGTTCGCCGGGGGGCGCCCCGGCTGCGGAATCCGTATTCGTGTTAAAACGGAATATATTTAAAGAGAGAGCCGGAAATATTTACACCAACCCACGACCAGTTCACGAACGAGCACCCCTGCAGACACGCGCTGCGGACCGATTGTCCGTTTTGTAACGACCTGGGCCCCGGGGTCGGCGTACGGTTTGCAGCATCGGGGCGTGCTGCACTGCCTTCCTTTATCGCCCTACCATCCGTCCATGCCTCCCGACACGTCCCCCGAGCGCACCTCGGTTCCGACCCTGGAGGTTCCGTCCACGTCCAGCGGGGCGGAGCGTCCCGACGCCACCGAGGGGTCGTCTCCGGCTGGCGGACACGACGAGGCCCTGAAGCACCTGACGTCGGTGCTGACCCGCCACCTCGCCCCCCTCACGAACACGATCGCCCGCCACGCGGATCGCCTGGTGGACGCGCCTGACCCGAAGCGCCGACGCGAGAGCGCGATGGACGTGCTGGCGGCCTCCGCCCAAATTGACGACCTGCTGGCGGCACTCCGTCACTACAGCCGCCCCATCGATGCCGCGGCACAGCGCGTGGCCGTGGCTGATGCCGTGGAGGACACGATCGGCCTGCTCGACGACACGGCGCAGACACGGGTCCGGATGAGGGTGGAACCTGAGGCCGACCGTTCTATCGACGCGGACCCGGCGCTCCTCCGCCAGGCCCTGCTCAACCTTCTGAAGAACGCCCTGGAGGCCACGACTGCCCCGGAAACGGTACTCCTGCGCGCCGCTCGCGCCGACGACGCGTCCGACGAAGCCCCCCAGGTCGCGTTCGAGGTGTGGAACGACGGGGAGATTGAGCTTGACGACCCGTCCGTGGTCTTCCAGCCATTCTACTCCGCCCGCCCCCAGCACCTCGGGCTCGGGCTCCCCATCGCGGCCCACATCGCCGAGCAGCACGACGGGTCGCTCCGTCTTTCCACGAACAGCGTCGCGGACGGCGGGACCTGCTTCACCCTGCAGGTTTGATCCGCGTCGCCTCTCGTCGCCCGCGCACGTTTCTCCGTCCGAGGGCCCCCGTAGTGCCAAACATTCTCACCCACCGCCCCCGCAAAGCATGAACACAACATCGTCTACGCCCCCCACCACGACTTCTCCTCACATTCTGGCCGTCGACGACGAGGTCATGCTCCATGACGTCTTCGAGCGTCTGTTTCCGCGCGAGGGGATCGAGGTAACGGCCTGCTCAAGCGGCACAGAGGCAATCGAGCTGCTGGAGGAGGAGGACGCCTTCGACCTCGTGCTGACCACCCACCAGATGTCGGGGCCCGACGGAATGGAACTTCTGGACCACATCCAGGAGCACCACCCGACGGTTCGCGTCATTCTGCTCTCGGACCAGGACAACGCGCAGAATGCCGTGCGGGCGATGCAGAAGGGCGCCGCCGACTATATTCCAAAGCCGTTCTCGACCGACGAGCTCGTGGACCGCGTGAAGGACCTCCTCGCGGAGCCGGCGCCGTCCGCGCAGTCGGGCAGTCTTCTGGGGGGAGACTCCGCTCCCAGCGCCGCGAACGTCACCTCGGCCGACGGGGCCCCCACCGGCAGTGCCGACGACCCGGATCTCTCCACTAGTTCTTCCCTCTCTCCCCAGGACGGGGCGCCGGAGAGCGACGCACAGTTCGTGGGGGAGCACAAGAGTGTTCAGCACCTCAAGACCATGGTACCCCGGGTTGCGCAGAGCGAGGCCCCCGTCTTCATCCACGGAGAGAGCGGAACGGGGAAGGAGATCCTCTCCCAGTTGGTCCACGACCGGAGCGCCCGTGCTGACGAACCGTACGTCCCCATCAACTGCGCTGCTCTGCCGAGCGACTTGGTGGAGAGCCACTTGTTCGGGCACGTGGAAGGCGCATTCACCGGGGCGGTGGACGACATGGAGGGGGCGTTCGAACAGGCCGACGGAGGGACGTTGCTCCTGGACGAGATCACGGAAATCGATTGCGGCGTCCAGGCGAAGCTACTTCGCGTGCTGCAGGAGCAGCAATTTCAGAAAGTGGGAGCCTCGGAGAAGAAAGAAGTAGACGTACGCATCGTCGCCACGAGCAACCGAGACTTAAGGACGCGGTAGACGAAGGTGCTTTCCGTGAAGACCTGTATCACCGACTGGCGGTGTTTCCGCTCCACGTTCCGCCCCTGCGGGGTCGACTTTCCGACATCCCCTTGTTGGCCGAACACTTCGTGGAGAAGTACGCCACCCAATACAACCTTCCGGACAAATCCTTGTCACACGGGTTGCTGCAACACTTTCAGACCCACAGCTGGCCCGGCAACGTGCGGGAGCTCGAAAACATGATTCATCGGGGCGTAGTGATGGCCGCCGATGCGGACACCATCACGAAAGAGCATGTGCTGAATGCATCGTTCACGCGGGATGCAACGACCGATGCCGACAGCAATGCCGGTACGGGGGGAACGACACTCACACAACTTTCGGACGGGAACGGTCCCCCAACGATCGCCGAGATGGAGCGCAAACTTATTTTGCGTACCGTGTCACAGGAAGACGTAAGTCAGAAACATGCCGCTGAAAAACTCGGCGTCAGTGCACGTACCATCCGCAACAAGCTACAAGAGTACCGGGACGAAGGATTTTCGATTTAGGATTGACTACGTTATCCAAAGAGCTCGGTAAGCGACGAGGCGACATCCTCTGCCACGTCCGGCTCGGTGAACCGTCCATTTTCGACCTGTTCCTGAAGTTCCGTACGCCGCTCCTCTGAAAGCGAAGCTTCCTCGTTCAGGGCTTGGCGCCCCCGCTCCACGAGAGCCACGTCCTCTCCACTGAGGCGCTCCTGTGCGGCACGGGCGGCGTCGGAAATCTCCACCTGATCGGTGCCGGCGGCGTCGGTCGTCTCGGACGACTGCTCCGATGACGCCTCCTCTGAGTTTGCGGCCTGCTGCGCCTCACCGATGTTTTCGTTGCGCGCCGAGTCCGGCTGCAACGGCCCGGTGGATGGATTCTGAATATTCATGGGCTCAAGCGCTGTTTGTAAGGAATGGATGTCGGAGCCCCATGCCACGAGCGGCTGCCGTCTTGTGGAGGGTTATCGGGGCGGACACAGATTTATTAAGTAAAGAAAACGTTAAGTAATTAGTTACCCGCTGAGTTCGGGGGGAAGCACTCCGTCGCGACCGGTCTGGTCCGGAGTCGAGGAGGCAGTGTGGTCGTCGTATGAGTCGTTTGCACGCTGCAGTCGCTGCAGCTGATTGAGCTCCGCCTCGATCTCGTCCTCCCGCTCGCGGAGCTGATCTAAAAGGGCCTCGTGCTGGTCGGACAGGGCCTCACGCTTTCGTCGGAGGACACCGTCGGTCTCTTCTGCATCCGGCGTTGTGGACGGGGACGCGTCGGCGTCCGTTCCCGCATCCGTCGCAAGCCGGTCAATGGTCCGCGCGCGCCGATCGAGCAGATTTTCCACACGACCCCAGTCATCGGCCTCCATCGCCTCGGCAATTCGTTCTCCCAGGTGAAGAAGAGCGTCGAGACGTTCGGCGGACACAGCCATCTACTCGAAAGGCGCTGTGGCGATGAGCGCGATCCAGCGACCTCGTCTAGAAAAGCCGCTGGCTAATGGACCGCTGCTGATTAGCGAGCGAGCGGATCGTGCTCTGCACCTGTGCAAACCGGCCTCGAAGCTGCTGTTGGCGGCGCTGGAGGCGCTCGTCGAGACTATCGATCCGGTCGTCGATCCGGTCAATGCTGCTGTCAATGCTATCCTGCCGGTCGTCGAGGAGGCCGCCCGTGTCCGCGTACTGGTCCACACGCTCTTTCATCCGCGTGGCCACCCCGTCGGGGCCGGCAAACAGGTCCTTTAAGGCGCCCTGGTTTTCCCGGACGGCCGTACGAAGGGCATCTTCGTCGGTGAGTTTCAGGGTGCCGTCCCGGTTGGCCTCCACGCCGATGTCCGCGAGGGTATTGAGCCGCTCTGGCTGCCCGTTTACCGGCCGGGTCGCATCGGTGCGGAGCTGCCGACTCAGGCGCCGGAAGCCTGTATCGTCGGCCAGCTCTCCCTCCTCACCGCTTCCCGGATTGATTTCCGTTTTCTCTCGGAGAAAAGAGATGACTTCGTTGACTCGGTCGACGAAGTTCTCCACGATGCTTTGTGCCCCTTCCTCGTCTGCTGTGACGTCGAAGGAAGACTCGGTACCGGTTGCCTTGTCGAGATTAATGGTCACGCCGTCGAGGGCATCTGTGACCTCATTGGAGTTACGGGTCAGCGTCAGGCCGTCCAGAGTAAACTCACTGGTCAGCTTTGAGCTCCCCTCATCGCTCCCCACCTTCGTGAGAAACCCTCCTTGCGAGTCGCCGGCCTTCTGACTCGCGTTCACCTGAAGCTCCGAGAGCAGTCCGTTTCCGGAGTCCGAGAAACCGAGCCGCCCCTGATATCCCTTCTGTGAACTGCGGAGCGAAAGGCGGGCCGTATCACTCGTGGGACTGACCACCGACACATCGGGGCGCTCGTCGGACGAAATCACCCCGTCGTCGACCGCCGTCTGGAGCGCATCGTCCACGGCCGTCTGTATATTCCCCAGAATCTCTTTGTTGGTGGACCCGCTGGGGTCCACAGTCACGCTGACTTGCTCACGGGCATCGGGATTGCTGTCGGTCGGCGAGGCAACCTCAACCGAGAAGGTCTGCTGCCCGTTGTTGTCAAAGAAGGTGCGCAGGCCGCTTCCTCCAGAATTATAGGTCTTCGACACCCGCCCGTCTTCCGAGGCCAATCGGTCGACGGCCAGTGAATGGCTGCCCACACTCGCCGTCTCGTCGGCCGACACGCTGAACGCCTCCGTCCCCGAAGCGCCACTGACATTGCGGCTTTCGAACGGGCTGGAGCTGGAGTCGGCGAGGGTGCTGAGCTGACTCTGAAGCGACGAGAGCTTGCCGTCCAGGTCGCTCACCACCGACTTGGTGCTCTGCTTCTGCTGGCGCTCGTTCTGAAGCTCCAGCTTGGGCTGGCGCTCAATCTGGAGCGTGCGCTGGATCAGTCGCTGGTACTGAGGGCTCAGGTTTGAGGGGCGAGACGGACCAACAGACGTTCCCATGGGTCTCTAGGAGATCAGTGAAGGATATAGCAGGTGGGGCGGGCAGGGCCGTCAGGTGGACTGTCCCTCGACGACGCCCTGCCTCCAACCGTCCCGAAGTTCTTCGAGCAGCCCGCGGATCATGTCGAGGTCTCCTGTCGCGCACTCGTTGAGGCAAAACTCGTAGATGCTCTCCAGACGCTCGGCTAGCTCGCCGCCCTGCTCCACATTCAGTGCTTTAATGAGCTCCATCAGGACCTCACGAAGGGTATCCCGGTCCTCCTGGTGGCAGGCCTGGATGCCCGCCTCGTAGAGCTTCTCAATGAGCTTCTCCGGCGAGGCGGTCTGAACCGACTGCTGCTGGTATTGCTGGCGTGCACTGTACATGAGAATGGATGCAAATTTGAGTCCGACGCAATCAAAACGGTTGACGACGGGATGCCTTTTTCCTCACGGGAAATGATTTCCGCCCCGGAGAGTCCTTCCGGAGCGACGGCGTCTCTGTCGTTCACCTCTGGTTATCGGAGCACCGGGCAATCTTTTAAGGGCGCCCCGTCCCAAAATCCCGTTTTGCCATTCTGGACAGGGGTCTCGTTCCCGCTCACGACGCATTGTACTGCGTGGCGACAACAGGTGGGTTCCCCTCCACACGTCAGAAAGCAAGCGTCAATGTCCTCCCAAGCCGGAAGCACCGCATCAGTCGCCTCGCGTGTGCAGGACTCATCCGGCTGAATGGAGGCGTCCCTGCAATCGGTAGATGGTTTCCAGATCGATTTGGGGCAACGAGGAGGCTACGGCTCGGGAGCAGAGCGTCCCTCGAAGGCACCGACCAGACGGTCGCTCCTGGACGACCGTGTTCGCCACGTGGCCCCATGCGGTTGCGTCGGGCCCCGAGCTCGTTGCCTACGCCTCCGCGTCGGTGGTCTCTCCAGCCCTGGGGAGCCGCACGACGAACCGGCTCCCCTCTCCCTTTTCGGTGTTCACCTCAACGTCCCCGTCCATCTCTTCGGTCGCCCTGCGGGTGACGGCCAGCCCCACCCCGCTGCCCTCATACTCCCGGCTGATGCCCTCCGACGCCTGCCGAAAGGGGGCGAAGAGCTCTTCCGCAGTCTCGGGCTCCATCCCAATCCCGGTGTCCTCGACCTCCAGTACGGCCATCTCGTCCTCCTGGTACGTTCGCACCCAGACGTCGCCCCCCGTCTTGGTGTATTTAATGGCGTTGGAGATGAGATTCTGAACCACGATCTGCACCCCGCCGTCGTCGGCCCGGGCCTGGATGGGCTGGTCTCCGGACTCGACCTGGAGGCAAACCCCTTTGTCCAGGGCCCTCGGCCGCAGCTCCGCAGCCGTCCGGCGCGCCCGGTCTGCCAGGTCGACGGGCCGACTGTCTAGCTCCATCTGCCCGGCCTCCAGCTTCGACAGGTTGAGCACCCCCTCCAGGGTGTCGAGGAGGCGCTTGCCGCCCTGCTCGATCAGATGGGCCTTCTGCTCCAGGGAGCCGGACACCGGCGCGTCCAGACCGCCCACCTCGGCACCAAGGACCTCGGCGAATCCAATGATCGACGTTAACGGGGTGCGGATCTCGTGGCTCATGTTGGCGAGGAATGCGGACTTTAGCCGGGCCGCTTCCTGCGCCTCGTCTCGGGCCTGCTCGGCGTCGGCGCGGGCTGCCTCCGCCTCCTCCTTCGCCCGGCGCAGGTCCAGCCGGTCGAACTCGCCCGCCTCCAACGTGCCGACAATGATGATCCCACGCTGCCCGATCGGCACCCCGGCCGCGGAGCGTAGGTCCCCGTAGTCGATGTCGTTCTCCAACGCCCCGGTATCAGGGACGACGACCGCCTTCCCGGCCTCCAGCGCACGAGCCGCAACGGTATCGCCGTCGGCCGCATGGGGGTCAGGATCCGGTAGACTGGCGTCGCCCTCAGCGGTGGTGTTCTTCGGGACGATCTCGTTTCCTTCTACGAAGCCCGTGTGTCGGAACGGATACGCAAAGACATCCTGAAGCACCCCATGCACCTCCGCAGCGACCTCCTCCTGAGACCCAGCCCGGAGCAACTGGCGGGTTGCATCGTAAAGCGCTTCAATCTTCTCTTTGCGCCTGCGGAGCGCCTGCTCCTGCCCCTTGCGCTCCGTGACATCGTTGAGGTGAAACAGAGCGCCGCTTACCTCGCCCTCGACGTCCTGAAGGGGCGCGCCACTGACCGACAAAATGCGCCGCGTGCCGCCCGGCCATTCGATTGCGTGCTCGTACCCAGCGATGGGGGCCTGATCCCGAAGCACCTGCCGGAACGGAAGGTCTTCCTCTGGAATGGGGCGTCCGTCCACCGTTGTGATCCCCCACTCCGGGTCGTTGAAGGCCCGCTCGGTCACCTCGTTCTTCCCAATGCCCAGCACCTCTTTGGCCCGCTCGTTCGCCCGGGCGAAGTTGCCCTCCTCGTCCAGCAGCACAATGGCGGCCGGGCTCGTGGACAACAGCCGATCCAGAAGGTCCCGCTCCTCCCGAAGACTGTTTTCTCGATCCAGTCGATCGAGCACGGCCGTCGCGTAGGTCCCGAGTACCTCAATCAGGCGGATGTCCAATTCGCTGATGGCGCCCGGTTCAGGAGAGGAGACGGCGAGGGTGCCGTACTCTCCAATCGGCACAACCATCACGGACCGGAGGTCTCCGTAGTCGTGAGAGACCTCAACCTCAGCGGCCTCCAGGTCCGAAATCGTGAGCGTGTCGCCACTCCGATAGACCTCCGCCACGGCACTGTCCCCGTCGACGTCGAAAGGCGGGCGCTCGGGCATGAACGCAAGCGTCCCCGCCGCCACGTGGGCCACCTCCAGGACGCCCTGTCGGGCAAACCGGACGGACACGCCCTGGTGGCCAAGGGCCTCCCGGATGATCTGGACGAGCACCGCGCTGATCTCGTCTTCACTGGACGCCCCCAGCAGGCGATCAGCCGTCTCGTAGAGGGTCTCGACCTTTTCGCGTCGCTCCTGCAGGGTACGTTGCCGCTCCTTGCGTTCCGTCACGTCCCGGGTCGTCCCCACAATCTGCTGCACGATTCCGTTGACAACCACCGGCGCAATGCGGGTCGTCCAGTGGGTCGTCTCGCCGTTCAGGGGCACCGTCTCCTCGTACTCAAGGGGCTCCCGCCGGCGAAGACACGTCCGGTACCGCTCCGCGACCGCCTCCCCGGCGTCCTCCCCCAGAACATCTTGGGGCGTTTGTCCGCGGATGCTCCCTTCCGAAAAGCCAGTCTTCTGCTCGTAGGCGGGGTTGACCCGCTGGACGGCGAACGCCGGTCCGCCATCTTTCTCCTCAACGTCGATGAGGAAGAGCGCGTCCTGGGCGTTCTGGAAGAGCATCTCCGTCTGACGGAGCCGCTGATCTCGCTCTTTCTCGTCGGTGATATCGAGCATGAAGCCGTTGAAGACGAGCGCCTCGCCCTCGGCCCCTGGCCGACGCTCCAGGACCGAGGTAAGGAGCAGCCACACCCGCTCTCCATCGGAGCGGTCGAACGGCAGCTCCACCTGCTCCGGGCGCTCTCCGCTGCGGGCCGCCCGGACGCACTGGTTGTGCCGATCCCGGTACGCATCCGGCACCCGATCTAGAAACTGCTCTTCGAAATCGTCCGCCTGCGGGGACACCCCAAGGAGCGTCTCGGCCCGCTCGCCGACGAACCGGTACCGACCGGACCCGTCCGGGTCGACCCGGTACTGAAACTCAATGCCCGGGAGGCTCTGCGACACGCCCCGGAGCCGGTCTACCTCGGACGTTCCGGGCCCCCGTCCCTCGGCGGCCTCGGGCTCCGCAGATACGAAACGACTCCGGAGCCCGGCCCCAACCCAGCACACGACGGCGCCGGCCAGAAATGAGAAGAGAGCCCCGAACACCAGTATGCTGGACGAAAGCACACTCATCGGACGGTACCCAAGCGGATTGGCAAAGTGTCAGAGTACAGGAATACCCACAATGGCAAATGTAAGCAAGAATTAGGTGAACAGAAACAATTCTTCTAGTGGGGTGCAGACGGCCCCGGGCCTGTGACGAGTCTGCGACACCGAGCGGCGGAGGATTCCCCGGACTCCGGTAACGTCGTGGCTGCTGGTCCGTTGACGGGTCTGTGGGCGCGGACGAATGCGTCCTGGGCGGTTTCCTCCGCCCGGTTCTGCCCTTCACGAAACGAGATGGATCTTTCCGCTCGACCTGTCCCCCCGTCTACGAACGGCATCCAATACAAAATACAAAAAGCACAGTCTCCAGCCTCTCCCGGACAACTGTGCCTTGCGAATTCGTCCGCGTGCCGATGCTCTCCAAGGCTCCCTCTCGAAGAGCGGGCCCCGGTGGCTCCTGTATGTGTATGGACTACTCGATGAGGGCGTACACCGCCGGCCCGGTGGCATGGGCCTGTGCGCGGCGCGCCGTCTCGGCCTGGGCCCGCATCTGGCGCTTTGCGGCCCGCACCTGCTCACGGGCCCGGTCGGCCCGGGAACGACGGAGGCCCGTCGAAAACTCGGCGGTCGCAGACCCGAGATTCTCGAGATGGCCGGATGGGATGCGCAGGGGCGAGTCGCCAGCCCACGCCCCCGGGCTGGCCTGTGTTCTCGGACGCCCGTCCACATCGGTGCTTGTAGGGCTCGAGGTACTGCCGGTCTCGTGTCTGACGCGCCTGCTCGCTCCGTCGTCTGAAGTGGAGACCGAGGGTGAAGAGCCGGTGGCATCGGACCTGTCCATCGCCGGGCCGAGGCCGAGCGGGAGCAGAAACGTCGTCGGGGAGGCAGGACGGGGCGACTCCGAGAGAACACGCATGGCGACAACCGGGGAAGCCTTGTGAGGGGGAAGGACGAATAGAGCGAATGAGCGCGTCGTGTTGGTCCGGCTCATCTTCGGTTATCGGACGCAGGCGAAGAATCTTAAACGTCCCGCGAAGAGAGGCACGCCCCCGGCAACGGGACCGTGGAGTAGGGGACGGGGATATTTTCGCAGGTGCTCACAGTGACGGTGCGCCGGCCCTGTCCGTGTTGCTGCGACACAGAGAGGTAGCCCGGCCCGACGGCCCGGAACAACACAAAAAAGCACAGCCCCCGGCATCGGGCCGGAGGCTGTGCGCATGAGTGCTAGTTTTTCGAAGCTACGCCGAGAACGTCGTCAAGCGAGCTTCTGCTTGACTCGCCCCTGAACCGATTACTGGAGGAGCGAGAGCACGCTCTGGCCCGCCGCGTTGGCCTGCGCCAACTGCGCGGTCCCGGACTGCTGCTGCACCTGCAGCTTCGCCACCTGCGTCTGCTCCTTCGCAAAGTCCGCGTCTTCGATCCGGCTCTGCGCCGCGTTTAGGTTCGTCCGGCTCGTCTCCAGGTTCGACTCCTTGAACGACAGCCGGTTCTGGCTCGCGCCCAGGTCACTGAGCTGGGTCGTCAGGTCGTTGATCGCCGCCTTCGTGTCCTCGACGATCGCCCGGGCTGCTCCCGCCGAGCCCCCCTCCAGGCGATCCCCGATGTTGTTGTTGTCGTTGACCGACACCTCAAAGGTCTTCTCTTCTCCCTCTCTGATATCGCCAGCCGTAAACGACACACTACTTGCCTCGAACGAAATCGTGTTTGTGCCTGTCCCCGACTCAAGCGTGATCGTTGGCGGCGACGCGGTGGACAGGTCCGCCGTCTTGGTGGTGTTGGCGGTCTCGAACGTCAACACGTTGTCGTCGCCGCTGCTGTCACCGTCGTTGGTGTCTGTCACCTTCACCTCAAAGGTGCCCCCCTCAAGGCCGCCGGCCAGCTCCGTTGCCGTGCCCCCGTCGGAGGTAGACGTGGTCGCCGTGCTTGCCGCTATGTCCCCGGCCGAGAGACCGAGCTTGCTGTCGCTGAAGTCACTGGAGATCACGTTCTGCCCGTCTGCAATGCTGGGATTGACATTTCCGTCAATCCCCCGGTCCTCCGCGGTCGAGTTCCCGATGTTGACGTCAAAGGTCGAGTCCGCCTCCGCCCCGGTCTGGAACGTCAGGCCCACCGAGTTGCCGTCGGCCCCCGCCGATCCGCCCTTGATCAACTGGTCGCCGTTGAACGTCGCGTTGTCGGCAATGTCGTTGACCTCCGAAACCAGCGACTGCAGCTCGTTGCCGATCGCGTCCCGCTCGTTCTGCGACAGGCTCCCGTTGGCCGCCTGCGTGGCCTTCTCCCGGGCGGTCTGCAAAATGTCGAGCTGGGAGTCGAGGGCCCCCTCCGCCGTGCTGAGCGCGCTTTTCGCGTCCCCGATGTTCCGGAGGGACTGCTGCTGGGCGCCGGTCTTCGCCTCCAGCCGGTTGGCAATCTCGAAGCCGGCGGCGTCGTCGGAGGCGCTGTTGATGCGCAGGCCCGTCGTCAGGCGCTCCCGGCGGGTGCTTAGCTCCTCACTGGTGTCGGACAGGTTCTGGAAGGCCTGCTGAGACTGAATGTTGGTGTTGATCTGCGAAAACGAGCTCATGGCAGTCTACTGGGTTTGCGGAAGAAAATCATCGATGGGCGTGCCTGGCGCAAGTGCCTAGCGCAAATGTGCACCGGCGCCTCGAAGGGCACTGAGGCGGGCGCTGCGGCCTCGCCGTGCCGACCTCATCGTGCCGGTTCACCTCCGGTTATCGGACGCAACCCTGGGTTTTTAAATAAACCGAGCCGTGTGCCCGCAAGGTGCCCGAGACGCTGGCCCAGAGTTTGCGCCTTGTTACATCCGACCCGAAAGGCCCTTTCG
>NZ_CAMTTF010000012.1 GCF_947077765.1 Salinibacter grassmerensis
TGAGACAAATTCGTCAGTAAGACGAGCCGGTCGAGAGAGTGAAGCGAAAAGCGCCTCAGCGCACGACGGTGATCTTCCGGGTCCGGGTCTGTCCACCGGCCTCCAGCCGGCCGAAGTACACCCCACTGGAGAGTTGGCTGGCCCGGAGGTCTGCTCGGTGACGCCCGGCCTCCTTCCGGCCCTGCTCCAAGGTGGCGACCCGGCGCCCGAGCACGTCGTAGACCTGGAGGCTGACTTCCCCGGCCTCTGGCAGGGCGTACTCGACGGTCGCTTGCCTCCGGACCGGGTTCGGGTAGGAGGTCAGGCGCACCTCCTCCGGCAGAACCTTATCCGTCTCGCTCTCGACGTAGCCGTCGGTGCCGACCGCGAGCTTGAGCTGAGCAGTCTCGCCCTCCAGGTCGATCTCGATAGCTTCCTTCTGCCGAAGATCGTAGGTCTTTCCGGCCGCAGGGTGGAGGAGAATCACCGACCGGCCCTCGGCCGCGCCGAGGTGCTCGGCGCCAAGTGTGATCGGGCCGCCAGCCTGGCTCGACAGGCGCAAGGCAAAGGTCTCCCCACCGCCCTCCACCGGCCGGCGCTCGGCCATGAGGGTACGGGTGCGCTTCGACTCAGCCTCGCTTGAAGCTTTCTCAGATGCCTTTATCCGCAGGCTCGTTTTCGCAAAGCGGCTTGGCGGGGCGATCAGGTCCTCCGGACCAATGCCAGGCCTCGCGCCCTCACGGAGCCCTACCTGAATGGTCGAGCCGGCTGCGCCTTCCGCGCGGACCGGCGTCGCCGTGAGGGCTAGCATTGCTGGCTCCCCCTCCTTCTCCTTCGACATCTCGGATGAGGCCGCGCTTCCCGGCGCGCCGGGGTAGGGAATCACCAGCGAGTCCCGCCCGCTCTTGCCGTTGAAGAAGTAGTAGGCCTCGCCGGTAGCCGCCGACGCGAACGTATCCGTCGAGTCGAACGTCCCGCCAAACGACCAGATCGGCTGCAGGTCCCCGCTGGTCGCATTTTCGACGGCGGCCCAGTCTACGTCTTCGCCGAAGGGATTAGACACAACGTTCCACCCTTCTCGCAGCCCGATCGCCGTAGCGGAGTCTCCCCGCAGGTTCACCGCCGAGATCGGCTCCTCGAAGGTCCACTCGCTGGTGGCGGTTAGCCAAAAACCGTTGCCCTTCCGGAAGTCGAACGTCTCCGACCTGTCGAACTCCACGAAGTAATCGCTCTCGGAGCCATCGTCGTAATAGGCCTGCCACTGGCTGCCGGCCTCTCCGCTCACGACGTCGGCCAAGGAGCGATCAGGTTGCCCCGGAAGGGCCACCAGCCGGTAGCTGGTCGAGTCGGTGGCCCCGCCAAACGTGCGGCTGGCGGAGGCAGTGACCTCTTGCGGGTAGAGGAAGACGCTGGCCACGCCGGAAAGACCGCTCTGATTGCCGGCCGTGTCCACAGCCGTGACCCCGTAGCGGTACGTGCGGTTTTCGGTGGCGGTGGTGTCGGTGAAGCTAGTGGCCGAGACCGGGCCTTCCGTGAGCCCCGCGCCGCTTGTGTCCGGCGCCTGGCCTACGGAGCGGTACAGGCGGTAGCCGGCTAGGTCATCCGATGCCGATGCGCTCCAGGAGAGGAGGACGTGCTGGCCCTCCACATTGGCTGTCAGCCCGCTCGGCGCTGATGGCGTTGCCCGTTCAGTGAGACCTCCGTCATTGATCGTCCAGCCCTCTTCCTCGATGATCGACTGGCGTGCTGATTCCGCGCTGGAGGTATACTGGCTCTGGCCGGCGTCAAATGTCAGGTCGTCGGTTAGGTCCAGCTGGGCCCATCTGGTCAAAAGTGCGTCGTAGTTCTCTGAAGACAGTTTTGCCCCGCCTGCCAGGAAACTCTCGAAGGAGTCGTCAAAGTCCTTAGAATCGTCTACGCTGGAGATATCCCACGAGCTGATATCCCTATCGAAGTCAGTGGCGCCCCTGAACATAGCAGCCATGTTAGTCACATTGGAGACATCCCATGAGCCGATGTGCCTATTGAAGCTTATGGCTCCATCGAACATTCCGCGCATGTTGGTCACCCTAGAGACGTCCCATCCGCTTACGTCTCCGTTGAAGCTTACGGCGCCGCCGAACATGAACCTCATATCAGTCACGCTGGAGACGTCCCAAGAGCCGATGTCTCTGTCAAATCTTATGGCATCTTTGAACATGTACCTCATTTTGGTGACGTTGGAGACACTCCAAGAGCCAATGTCCCGGTCGAAGCTTTTGGCGTCCTCGAACATATTGCTCATTCCTCCCACGCTGGAGACATTCCACGAACTGATGTCCCCGTTGAAGCTATCGGCGTTGCTGAACATGGACCCCATGCTTCTTACGGCAGAGACGTCCCATTCACCGATGTCCTGATTGAAGCTGGTGGCGACAGCAAACATGAAGGACATGGTAGTCACGTTGGAGACATCCCAGGAGCCGATGTCTCTGTTGAAGCTTTCAGCATTATTGAACATAGACCCCATGTCTCGTGCGGCGGAGACGTCCCACTTCTCGATGTCCCCATTGAAGCTGGTAGCTTCATTGAACATGAAGCCCATGTCCGTGACAGCGGAGACGTCCCACTCGCCGATGTCTTGATTGAAGCTGGTTGCGCCTCTAAACATGGCAGTCATGTTGTTCACGTTGGAGACATTCCATCTCTCGATGTCCCCATTAAAGCTGGCGGCGCCATCGAACATAAAACTCATGTCAGTCACACCCGACAGGTTCGGCATGTCGACTGCGTTGTAGGTCATGTTTTCTGCTCCCGCGAAGGCAAATGCCATACTTTCCCACCGTATGTCTCCCCACTGCTCGATTGTCTGGAGCCGCCGGGCGTTGGCTTGATCTCCACCGCCAAAGCGGCCCGCATTCAGGTAGATCCGCGGGAAAGTGCCGCTGATCTTGACCGTGTAGGTCCCGGCCTCTTTGTAAGAATGGTTCGGGTCTGGGTCCAGTCCAGAATAGGTCTCGGTCGTCCCATCGCCCCAATCGACCTGGAAGTCGTAGCCGGAGATGTCTTCGGACTCGGTCGGAATCGTAATCGATAGGTCTGGGGAGGTCGTCTCCCAGGTAGTGATAAATGCGTCCTGGGCCTGAGTAGAAGACGGGCTGAATGCAACCCCAAGCAGAAGTGCGGTAGAAAGAGGAGCGCAGAGGCGCAAAAGACGCGTCATGTATGCTGAACCTGTGTAGTCAAAGCTACGCGAAGCAAATGGTGGCAGTAAGGCCACCCTGACCGACATTCGTGGAAGACCTGCACTCCACGTAGCTCTCAGTGCCGCTTTCTTCACGGCAGGTGATTGCCTCAGCACAGGCTGAGTTGAAGAGTTTTATTTGGGCCTTACATTATAGAAAGAATATGGGCGAACGAAAAGTGCTCCGGCATCCTCGAAGATAGACACCCGCCATCGGGCGCCCTCCCGGAGGGTTTTTATCCATTGGAGGGAACCCGAGACTCAACCACGGAAGTGGACTACCTCGGAGCACAGGCCACGGAGTCAGAGCATGAGCCTTTGATCTTCCCTGTGCGCCCATCACAGGCAACCCTTTTCGCTTTTCAGTGCCTTTCCCAGGTCTCTGAAGCGGGCTCGTGGCCCGGTGAGGCTGGTCTTACGACCAAACCGCTAGCTTCCTCTCAGGCCGACCACAACGCCTATCCCCACGCCTGTCCCGACTGCATTGAAGACCATGTCCGCTCTGCTGAACCGATTGCCGATCTTCGAGCGGTCGTACAGCTCCTTCAAAAGCCCCGCCGCAAGAGCACTCCCGCCAGCCGCCATGAGGGACGTGCGGTGCGGCCAGCCGACAACTTCTCTGCTCCCGTAGTAGGCACCGATAACAATGCCCATGCTGACAAGCGCATGCAGGGTCTTGTCCCCGGTCCCCGCCTGCCGAGGTGGTGGCAGCCTGGCGCCTGGACTGCCGTGGCGGAGCTCAAACGCGATGCCGCGGGCAGTCAGGGAAGGACCCACTGGAGAAGAGTTCTCCAGAGAGGGGCTCGTCAGATAGGGATTCGCCAGAAAGCTTCTTTGAGCGACTGCTGGTGATGCGGCCGAAAGAAATACGGCCGAAAGAAACGCTCCGATGAGCAGACGTGGAGCGTTCAAGTGTAGAAGGCTGTGCATGGCTGATGCTGTTTTGCTTTTCAAGCCAAGGGACGTGCCCCGTTCGGGCAAACCGCTTGCCCTCGTGAGGGTAAGCCAATCAGTTGGGTCCCGCTCCGAGCGCCCAAGACATATCCAGGTCGGATCCTTCACGGCAAACCGGGGCTGAAGTCTTCTTCTGCGTCTCTCCTTTAAACCGGCGTTTCAGGTCTGGTGGCAGGCTCACGGTTCCGCCGAGCCTCAGGTCACCATCGAAACGATCAGGTAGGCAAGGTAGAGGTTCATCGCGGCCAGAAAAAGCCAGAGGAGACGGCCTAGCCTCGATCCCCACCACTTCCTCTGAAGCCCAGCTTTGAGCTCCTCCTTGCTCAGATCTTTCTCGCTCGGATCGACGGGGTGCCCGCTGGCGCGCTGATTGGCGGGCGCGTCGTCTCTGGAATCGGGAGCGTCGCTCTTGGAATTAGAAGGATTGCCAGAGTTGGAAGGATTGCCAGCAGTCGTGGACATCCGAGCGGCGCGGAAGCGGCGGTGCAGCGGCCAAGAGGGATATCAAATCGGAAGGGACAGTGGTCTGGAGGACGGCCTTATGCTACCTCACGCGTTCCCAGAGGGTCTTCATCCGCTGGAGGGTGACCGACTGCTTCACGGACTTCGATCGGTTTGGGACCTCTTGCTCGGCCTGCTGGACGGCCCGCTTGTGGAGCTTGCCCAACCGCTCTTGGCTCAGGGCGTCAATTTGCTCCTGAGTCAGATCCGAGAGAAAGACATCCATTACGTCAATGTTGGGCACCTCCGTCCGGTCCTCCATCTTTGGCTTCTCGGGCCGCTCCTCCCCGCCTTGATGGATGAAGAACTTAACCCGCTTCGCCGTCCGGCCTTCCCGCTCGACATCGTAGGTGAAGTGGATGTCGGTCTTCTCCTGGATCTCTTCCCGGGCATTCTCGATGACGTGGGCCTTCAGCTGTGAAAAGTACTCGTAGCTGTCGGTCACCCCAAGAATGTCTCTAAGCTCCTCAACGGTCATGCGGAGAATGGAAATGTCCTCTCGCATCTTGAGTAGCTCGTAGATCCGCATCGAGTGCTTACTCCCGAGCGGAAGGAAGTACCCAGCCTCGTACATCGTAAACCGCTTCTTGAGCTGGAGAAGAAACGGCTCCATCGAGTCGTTGAACTTTGCCCTGATGTAAGCATCATTCTCCTTGTAGCGGCACTCGTCCATGAGGCTGACGCCTCGGTATTCCCGCTTCCCGTTTTTGTCGTACTTCTTGATCTCCAGCTTTTTTTCGAGGAGGCTCTTGCAGATGTCCTCCGCGAGACCGTATAGGTTGTTGGAGAAGACCCCGGACTGGTCCATCAGATCCTTGATGTAGAGCCGCTGGAAACTGAACTCCTTGTCGTCTCGGTCCAGCTGTGAGATGAGCATCCCGACGATCCGGTGCTCAACCCGTGATAAGGGCATCTTGGCCTGGACCAGACGGTTGGCTTTGACGATCATTTCCCCGGAGGCGCCCTCCATGGCTGAACTGTTAGAGATTTGGTATCAGACGGTGGAAAAGGGAAGAAAACATACCCTTGAGCGTCCACAGATGCCACCAGACACTGGCCTGCGAGCGGTTGCTACCAATGAGCTAACAGCTTCTACCAATGCGTTAACAGTTAGAGCGCGCTGCTACCAATGAGCTAACAGTTATTTACCAACAAGCTAATACCTCTCTACCAACGAGCTAACAGTTCTTACCAACGAGCTAACAGTTCTTACCAATGCGCTAACAACTCGTATCAATAAATATATGGCGCTCAGTGTCTTACGCGACTCTATAATGTTTTAATGTGTCTAACGAAGTAATACTGTTAATGCGCGTGAAGAGCTTTACGAGGAAAAGCACACCTGAAAACAAAGGCCAAAGCCGAGGACACTGGCTCTCTATAACCGAAAGGATGGTCTCTCATCAGCGGTAGTTGAGCTCTCATCGCACGACGAGAAGTCTGAGCAACCCGCAGGAAAAGAGGAATCTACAGCAACCTCACGTCGACAAGAGGCAGTCGTCACCAGTTCTTACTCAACGGATGTAATCAGCCGTCTCACCACACTAATTCCGTTTTTGCAGACGAGACTTTCCGTAGAAAAAACACCATAGGAAAGCGTCACTGACCGCTGTTCTAATCATAGAGGCTCTAATGCCTATGTACGCGGAAAAATTCAGGCAGCACCCGGTTGGAAGAAGCACTCCTGGCGCTATCAGCCGTGAAGTGGAGGTCTAGAAGCTTCACTCCTGCGTAGAGAAATGCCCATTTTCTTTGAGTCTAGGTTGAGCATAGACTCTGGCAAAAGCGGCCATCTAGGACTGCAATAATGGAAAATGAGAGTTCTCCTGATAGAACCATGGCCCACCGTCAGCATGTCAGGACCGACTTACATTCAGATCAGGAGGTAGCTAGTGGAAGTGCGACACAGGTATAAAAGACAGCCTTTTGAAACACGCATCGTCCGCTAAAGATAGAAGAATTTTCCATTACCGCCTGCAACTAGGCGTGGGAACCGAACGCAGCGGTGGACGGCAACAGAGGAGAATCTGACATACTGTGGATACGCGAGGGCCCTGAGCAGGGACTCGTACCACACGTTGAGCGTCTCACTTTCTCTGTAGTGAGACTGCTTGACGCTTCCCACGTGGTGCGAAGTCCTGCTGAGGGCCCTTCTTTTTTTGCCCTCAGCTGACCCTGAGCAGGGATTTAGAGACGTTCAGCACAGGCACTCTTCAATCGGACACATACTTAGAGCGAGGAGAGATATAAAAAAAAGGCCGTCCTCCCTGGCAGGAAGACGGCCCCTCTTAAGCCTTAAAAAAAAGTTCGGCAGTTCCAGCTGCCGAGCATACCCAGATAGACTACGGAAGTCAACTAGACGCCAGAAACGGCCGAAGAGACCAACCGCTAGACGCTAGAATCGACTAAAGAAAGCCACCGGGTAATGCACCACAATTCAACTCGCGACGACGATTGGGTTCCCCGAGACCGTGAAGCTCGAGTATCAGAGCTGGCATCACGACTCACGACGATCGTGAAGTCCTGTCCAGAGGGCGAGGACAAGAGAGCTTGGACGGAGCTCTGTCTTCTTCTTGCCGACCGCGTAGGCCCGGACGGGAGCGCGTACAAGAGCAACGCCGTGTCCGGCCGAGCAGAAGACGTAGCGTGGAAAGAGCCCAACTCTGTCCAAAGCGTTCTCACCTTCAGCGTGAATCCAGGGAAGGTGGATGGAGAGTGGAGACGAGGACAGACTGGAATCGAGGTCGGGACGGCTGTAACCGACGCGGCGAAGCTCTGCGACAACCTGGGCATCGACTATGGCACCGCGGCTAAGACGACGACCGACACGACGACTGAACAAGGATTGAGGATGAGGCTGGATGAGACCCGCCCAGGGGCCGGGACATCCGGAGGCCAGACCGCTGCGAGTCCTACGAGGCACAAACGTGGCGGGGCACTAGGGTATGGCAATAGCCCCGACGACGACGCGGAAGATTCAGGCTCAGCGTCTGCAGACGACGATTTAGGTGGGTCTGAGTCCATGTCAAAAAACCACTTTAGTGGCTCCCTTCGCTCTAAAGTGCCTGTGCCGAAACCGGTTCTGGACGCGTTCGATGAAGCCTTCGACGCGGCCGACGTGAGTGAGGAGTACCGGCCTGTTCTCCGCCACGTGTTCGCCCACGTGTACTACTGCCAGACGCGGATGCCGGATCGGTACGGCGACGGCGTGCCTCTGTCCCACGGGCTACTCAAGCAGGCCTGCCGCGAGGCCGAGGGAGTCGATGTGCCAACAAGGACGGAGGACATCTGGGAGTCCGTCGAGGGTGAGCTGCTGGCGGTGAGCGACTACATCTACCGCGAGGAAGGGGTTGGTCGGTCTCGAGAGTTCCGCCTCGTAGAGGACCTCATGCGGCGCCTGGACGGCGCTCTGGAAAACGGCTACGAGTACAAAACTCGGTACAACCTGATCGACGGCAAGCGGCTTCGGAGCGGGTTTCAGACGGCGCTGACCTACGATGGGGAGCACTCTTGGGAGCAGCGCTCGACCTTCATCTACAAGACGCTCAAGCGCCTGCGCGGCCAACGAGACGTTGTCAACAAGGCCGCCGCCGAAAACCACCTCGACCGCTTGGAGGCTGAGAAACAGGCCGCGCAGGAGCGCTACGACCGGCTGCAGGCGGAGCTCGATCAGCTGAAAGGCCAGATCCTGGAGGAGGGCAAAAGCCTCTCTGAATCGGAGCAGAAGCGGCTCAGCGACGCCCGCGAGACGGTCTGCAAGGCCGGGCGGGAGAAGGAGCGGGCAGAGTCGCGCTGGCGGCAGGACGCGAGGATCTGGGCGGACATCATCGCCCAGGGCCTGGAGGAGGCTGAGGACCAGCCTGAGGGCATCTGCGAGTACGAGACGGCCTACGAGGTGCAACCGGGGAGCGGGCGTTTGACCTGCATCTGCGGCCTTCAGAACGCCTCTGAGGAGATGAAAGCCGCCGCCGCAAAAGGCACTGTTCACTACCGGAACGTCGACATCAAGTCCAGCCAGACGGAAGCGATCATCCAGGAGATGGAGATGGCGGTAAGCATGGGCGCGGACCTCAACTTGTCGGCGATCAAAGGCTACATCGAGGCCGGCGGCAAAGACGCGCTCGCCGACGAGCATGGAATCTACCGCGACCGCTGGAAGCGGCCCGAACACTCGGTGAAGTTCGGCGCCGGCTTCAACCACGACACCTACGCGGCTGCACTGGGAGCGGCGAAGGGCAAGGTGCTCTCCGGCATAAAAGACGATGACGACGACCCTGATTTCAGCCAGCTCTACCAGTTCGAAAACGAGTCGGGAGAGGCGGCCTGGCACCGCGCTGTCTACAAAGAGCTGCCGACGATGGCGGCCGTTGCCCGCGACTGGGCTGACGACGACGAGATCGTATACGACGATCCGGAAGAGGTCTACTCCATCCTCCAGGACGCCTATGGCGAGATGGCAGAAGAGCTGGACGCCTGGAGAGATTGGCTCGTAGACGAATACTGGACAGAGGCGGGACAGCACGGCAGCCAGTTTGGCTACTTCGTGAGCAATCCCTGTTCCCTTCCGTTCAGCATTCACGACACACGTCTCGCAGACAGCAACGGCGAGGACGAAGAGATTAGCCGCTATAATCAGAAAGCGGGCTTCGCCACCAGCCGGTTGCAGGGCTCAGAGTCGGCGTTCATGCACGCCCTCGCCCTCATCCAGGACGACTTCGAGTACGAGTTTCTGCGGAACGAGCATGATGGCGCGGTTGTGCTCGGAGAGATCCCGGAGGAGGCGGTGCAGATGGCCCGCCTCATTTCGGGTTTCCACCGCGCGGAACTGGAAGAGAAGCCCTTTGAAGGACACAACTCCAACAATACTGAGACCAACGACACTGAGACATGCGATACCACGACATCGAAGGACCCATCCGCGCAGAACCAGCTGGAGAAGCCTTCAAAGTCGCCTACGTCGCCAAACGGCGGGAAGTCCGGCGCTGGCTCTGCGAATGGGACGACGGGCCCAGGTGGAGCGAAGAGCGAGAGGACGCCATCTGGGTCCGCCCAAGTGTCGCCCGAGCAGTCCGCAACCACTTCGGGCACTACATGCGAGGGCACGGATCCATCCGACTCCTCGACCGGCCGAAGTCGGAAGGAAACCTCAAAAACATCGTCGGGCGCGACTACTGGAGCCACATCACCTGAAGAGAAGGCTGTTCAGGCACGCCTGGAGAGGAAGCGCCGCGTCCGCGAAGGCGAGGTGCCTACAGGCATGCAGCAAGCCCTCGAGGAAGGGTTTTCGAAGGCAGAGTGGAAATGGGCCCAGCGAAACGCCGCAGCCTCTGCGGCCTGAGGCAACATTTAGTGTTGCTCGTGTGAAGACTGCTATACGGTCAAAACGCAAGTGTATATCGTCTGTGTAGGTGAGTGGTCAAGCAAGCAAACTCACTCACACAGACACAACACAATGGACACGATCAAGCTCTACATCGCAGACCTCCACGCCTACAACCGCGGCCAGCTCCAGGGAGAATGGATATCGGTTGGCCCTCACGACAACGAGGGCGACATCCTCGACGCCATCGACGCGCTCCTGGCCGAGTGGAGCGTTGAGGAGTACGCCATCCACGACTACGACGGCCTTCCGGAGTCGCTCTACAGTGAGCACATGGACCTGGGCACGGTCGCCGCCTACGCGGAGCTGCTCAACGCCTTCAACAACGATGTCGTGGAGGCATACTTTCAGCTGCCGTACTGGAAGGAGTGCTCGCCCGCTTGCTGAGAGCACGACATCAATGACCGGCTGCGCGACGTGTACACCTCCGTCGAGGAATGGGCGCACGAGCACGCCGAGATGTCCGGCTGGACGGAGGACCTGCCCCAGCAATACTTCGACGCTGAAGCCTTCGCCCACGACGCTGAGCTGAATGGCGACATCGACGTGATGGAGATTTCCTTCGGTGTCGTGGTGATCTTCAACGCCCACTAGAGCGCCCTCTTCCTTTCCACCCAAGCGGCCCGTCCTGAAGTTCAGGGCGGGCTTTTCTGTTTCGGTCAGCCTGGTGCTTAGTAAGGAACGGGCGCGTGCAAGAGGATACCGCCGCACAAGGAAGTGTGAAGACTGATATACGGTCGCAACACGTTCGTATATCGTACGTGTTAGTGTGTGGTCAAGCAAGGAAGCGATCTCACACAGACAGACACACTCCAATGAGCTACCAAATGCACGACGCGCAAGACAACGCCCACGACGCTGTCCGAGACGGTTTTCGCGCAGCACACACCCCGATCTACAACAGCCGAGGTTGCGACTACGAAGTCGAGATAACCACCCTTCCAGACGACTCGGCCAACCAGGGCGAGTTTGGGGTAGTGGTTTACTGCTACAACAGCGAGGACGAGCTGGTGTGGGACGGAGCGACTGGCGTCAGCGAGGACATGCGGATGATAGATGCTGTCCGCGCCGCCCGCCAGACCTCGAACCTTTAACCCCACGCCCCATGCCTCGCACAAGTAAGCTCGCAGAGTTGCACGGACGCTGCACGGTGCCTCCCGCCGACCTTTCACTGATGGCCCGAATGGACTGGGAGCCTTCTGAGGACGACGTGAGCGCCTTCATGGCCGAGCTTAGCAGGCTGATGACCTCCACCCAGGCAAGGCTCCTTCACCGGACGTGCTCCCATTTCGAGGACCACTGGGAGTGGCTGCCCTGGGCCGACGTTGACGCCGGCGGTGCGCGCTGCATCAAAGGCGACGTCGCGCCCTACATCCTCACCCGCTCGGGTGGGCGAGTGGTGGCAGCCGAGTCAGGACGCTGGTACTACGACTGGCAAACCGGCGGCTCCGTCCTTGAGCAAGTAGACCGCCTTCGCCTTTGAGCACAAAAGCCCCAGGCCGTGAAGCCTAGGGCAGCGCGTGAGCGCTGTGGTCAAGCAAGCGACTCACACGATTCATGCAAACCCTCAAATCAGCAGACTGATCCACGCCATGAAACGATGCACTCGATATAACTCGGCGTCAGGACTGCGCCTTGATAAGGAATTGCGGGCGCGCATGTGAGAGGACACCACCGTTTAAGTTGATGTTAAGACCACTATACGATCGAATCACAGTCGTATAGCAATAGTAGGACAGAGCACACTAAGCAGACACGCCCGCAAACACACACACAACTGACAACGACATATGGCTATCTCTGAGATGGACCTCATATACGATAGGTTTACTGAGTCGAAGGCACTTGCCAACGCGGTAACAGATTACAACGACGCTGTAGAGTATCTAGAGGTGGTATTCGACAAACAGGACAGTGGCCTTCGTGAGGGCACGTCGTCCAGCTGGACGACATACCAGCTGATCGAGATGGAGGGATTTGAAGAGTGGTTTCTCGTCGTCACGTCAGACGGGTATGAGGAGGGAGTATCTTACCTCCGTTTGGATGAGCTGCAGGATGTTGTTGATAACATCAGAGAGTCGGTTGAGCGCGCGCAGGATCATCCGCACCAGCAGGTGATTGTGCGCCGCGACGACTTAGAGGAGGCCTACTTCGATCCGATCGAGGCGTAACGCTCAACCACTCAACCAAAGCAATCTACACCATGAAGAAAAACACGCGTCAGGTCAACATGCGTCTCAACTCCGACCTCGTCGACATCCTCGACGAGAAGGCCAAGGAGTATCGCACCGACCGCACAGCCCTCATCGAAGAAGCCATTCTCGAGCACTACGACATTGACCAGAAGGACCTCCGCCGCTACGTCGAGGAGGAAGAGGAAGAAGAATAACCACTCCACCCACTACCACATCACCTACCCATACGCAGCCTATGCAAGCAATCACTGAAGCAAACACCGAGGCGACCTACACCAACGACGACGGCAGCTGGAACCGCGGCGCGATCACGCAGCGAGCGCACAAGATCGCCTCGGAGATGGACGAGGGCCGGCCACACACCGATCGGCTCTCGATCGGCATGAAGAAGGCCTGGAGCGAGGCCAAGCAGGAGCGCCGCGACAACCAGGAGCAGAGCATTCAAGAGCAGCGGGCTGGCTTCGGTACCCGGCTCGCGGAGTGGAGGGAAACGCGTAGGGAGGAGACAACCAGCAGCCTGCCCGAGGCCTTCCCGGTCGACGACCGCATCGAGGACGCAACCGGGATGGAAGGCATCGAACGGGTCTTTACAGACCGATGGGACCTCCGGCCACACAGAGGCACCAGTGGCGACCGGTGGTGCGTCAGCATCACCTCCAAGCTAGACGACGATGCAAGCTTCGCGGTCGAATTTTCGAGCGCCACGAGGGTGCAGGCTGCGCTGGACTGGCTGCGACGGAACGCGGACAAGTACACCGCCCGCACTCGCCTCATCGCGGCCGTCGTCAGTGCTATCCAGCCAGATGAGCACCGCCACCACACCGGCGAGATTGCCCGACGCCAGGAGAGTAACCGTGGCCGGCATGAAGACCAGCAGGACCTCTTCATCTGCAACTGAACGTGAGTACAACAAAACCTCAGCGAGCGCGGAAGCCGGCTGTGGATAACTTTTGACCTGCCACAGACGCGTTCTGAGAGGGGTGGATGTGTTGAAGCCTGGAGCCGAGTACAACAAAACCTCAGCGAGATCGGCAGTGAGTACAACAAAACCTCAGCGAGATTGCGGCTAGCCTATGCAAAACCTCAGCGAGGGTGGGACGCTGAGCTGCAGATCGCCCACCTGCAGTCCGCCGTCGCGGAGAGGGCCGACGAGCTGGTTGACATTACGGATGTACGATCGTACAATCTTACTGTCTTAAGATCATACGATTAAGCGACCGACATGAAATGCATCGGCGTCCTTTCTCAGAAGGGCGGCTCTGGCAAGACGGTAATATCCACAAACATTGCTCGGGCCCTTCAGCTGCGCGGCAATGAGGTGATCCTGGTCGACACGGACAAGCAGGGCTCCGCTCGTGACTGGGCTGCAACGGGCGACATCGACCCGCCGCACACGGTCGGCGTGGACCGACCTCGCGTTCACCAGGAACTGCCCAAGGTGCGAGGCTACGACTACGCCGTTGTTGATGGCGCCGGCAAGGTGGAGAGAATGTCGGCGTCGGTAATCAAGGCGTGTGACCTCATTCTGATTCCCGTCCAACCAGCCGGTGTAGACCTGTGGGCACTGGGCGAGCTGGTCGACCTAATCGAAGCTCGCCAAGAGGCATCAGAAGGCCTTCAGGCGGCGTTCGTTGTCAGTCGGGCGGTAGTGGGCGCCAACCTTTCCTCGGATGCTGAAGAGGCGCTGAGCGGCCTGTCGTTCCCTGTCATCGGACGCACGAACCAGCGCGTGGCCTACGCTAAGGCGGTCACAAGAGGCGCTAGCGTCCTGGACCTGACCGACAAGAAGGCGAAAGACGAAATCAACAGTCTCACGGATGAAGTACTGCAGCTGCTATGAGTGATTTGAGCCCAGACGACGCGAGCCGCAACCGCGGCCGCACAGACAAGAGCCTAGAGGATGAGGTGCGCTCGGACGACGTGGAGGAGGCGACGGTTAGGTACACACTGGACCTCGCTAAGAGCTTGCACAAGCGCCTCAAACGGCAGGCCTTGATGGAGGAGGAGCGGTCGATGAAGGCGGTAACGACCGAGGCGATCGAGGACTACCTGCGCAAACACGAGTGATCGCACATGCGATCAGTCGCACGACCGTACGATTGTACAATCTTATGACTCAGGCTTGAATCATTCGGGCGGTCGTCGGGCTTGGTCTGCACTAAAGAATCGACACACAGAGCTATGCCCACCACAACTACACCAGCACAGCACCAGAAGCGGTGGCAGGAGATTGTGGGCGACCCGCTTCTGAGCGATCTTCCATACAAGGTCGAGACCAACCACAGAGGCCAGATTGTCTTGAGCCCGCACCAGTTCTCCCACTCTCAGCTCCAGCGCACGATCCAGAAGAAGCTTGACGCCGTTCTCACTGGAGGAGAGGTATTCCCAGAGTGCCCGATTACCACGAGGAAGGGAGTGCGCCGGGCAGATGTCACGTGGGCGAGCGAGAGCAAGATACGGGAGATGGAAAGAGCTGGCGACCCTCCGACGACCGCCCCGGAAATTTGCATCGAGGTTATGAGCGAGTCCAACGATTGGGACGAGATGGAAGAGAAGCGAAAGCTCTACCGGGAGGCCGGCGCTGAGGAGACATGGGTTGTAGATGAGGGAGAGATCCGGTTCTTCGGGCAAGAGGAGATGGAGCAGTCAGCAGTCGCGCCCAAGTTTCCGTCTCGCGTCGCCAGTTAGTCGTTGACTCCGCTGTTGCGTCAAAGAGGCTCCACAAACGGCAAGCCTTGATGGAAGAAGAGCGCAGCATGAAGGCAGTGACGACAGAGGCGATTGAAGACTACCTCCGCAAACACGAGTGATCTTACAATCGTAATTAAGATCGCAAGATCGTAAAAAGCCATGAGTGATAATCTGAAAGCGGCGGAGTTTTATCCTGACGTTGACCCGGATACGACTTTTTCCGGGTACACGAAGGGTGACACATGGAACGGGTGGGCGTGTCCCTACTTCGAGAAGGACGTGGCCGAGCAAGTTGCGGAGCACTACAGCCAGGAAGATCAGTACGACCACGAGGAGGAGTACTGGGCCGAGTATATTCCCGAAGAGGATGCCTTTGCATTTCACAATCACGAGTACGAAGAACCCAGGGAATTCGGTGCCGTGGCGTTCGACGGCCACAAACTATATCCCATCGGAGCTTACTGCTGGACGTGGGTGGAGGTGGACGAATAGCCTTCAGTCCTCCAGCTGAGAGTCCAGGTCATGCATGATGTCTTCGAGGGTGTCCACCGCGTCGTCGTTGAGCTCGCATTCCCAAACGGTAAGCACCTGCCACCCAAGCTCTTCGAGAGCCTCTTCATTCTTTCCGTCACGTTCGACGTTGCGCTCAAACTTCTCTTTCCAGGACTGGGTGTTGCTATTCGGCATGCTCCGTCCCTTCCGGCAGTCATGGCGGTGCCAGAAGCAGCCGTGGACGAAGATCACCGTATTGTACTTGGGAAGAACGACATCCGGCGTACCCGGAAGATCAGACACGTTTTTCCTGAATCGGTAACCGGCTTGATGTAGTATGCTCCTCGTGAGCTGCTCGGGCTCGGTCTCGGTGGAATTGATCCGAGACATGAGCTCACTTCGTTCTTCCGGGCTGAGAGGGTCCTCCCTGTTCGATTCTTGAGTCATTAGTACTGTTGAGGATGAATGAACCGGTAGCACTTATCGACTTATTTTCAGGGTGTGGAGGGTTCACCCTTGGTTTCACTCAGGTGCACACAGACGAAGGCAACCCTGTTTTCGAACCAGTATGGTCGAATGACTTCGACGAGGATTCAGTTGCCAGCTACAACTCCAACTTTGGAGATCATTGTGTTCATGGTAACATCGTCGACCTTCTGGAGGAAGGAGTCGAGTTTCCGGACGCTGACATTGTAATCGGCGGACCGCCTTGCCAGGGCTACAGCTTGCTCAACAAGGACAAAGAAGGAGACCCGAGGAAGCAACTATGGCGGCCGTACATGGAAGTGGTCGACCGGGTGGGAGCTGAGGTCTTCGTCATGGAGAATGTCCAGCAGCTTCTAGGATCTGCCGAGCATGATGACATCAAGGCTCGAGCACGAGAGTTGGGATTCGAGGTTGAATCGGCCGACTTGGTAGCAGCCAACTACGGGGTGCCTCAGACACGGACCCGTGCCTTCATCATCGGGAGTAAGCTCGGAGATCCGGCCGAGCACTTTCCGCCGGAGCGGACTCACTTCAACCCGAAAGAGAGGCAAATGACGATCGATGACGGAGCTGAGATGCAGCCCTGGAATACGGTAAGGGATGCCATCGGGGATCTCCCACCGCCCCTTGGAACCGAGGTAAGAGACGAGCCCGGTCCTTTTGATTTGCATTTCAGCCGTAGTCCCACCGCAAAGAGTATTCGCAGGTATATAACCGTACAGGAAGAGGGAGCTAATCGCTACGACCTTCAAGAGCGGGCTCCTGAAATAACTCCTGATTGCTGGAAGCGAAAGACATCCGGTGGTACTGACATTTTCGGTCGGCTGTGGTGGGATCGGCCAGCATTTACGATCCGAACGGAATTCTTCAAGCCGGAGAAGGGAAGATCTCTTCATCCCAGCCAGCACCGGGCAATTACCCACCGCGAAGCTGCTCGATTTCAGTCGTTTCCCGATTGGTTTGATTTTCAGGGCAGCAAAACTTCAATTGCATCTCAGATTGGGAATGCGGTGCCACCTCGTCTCGGATTTCACGTAGCTACAAGTGCAGCGAGGCTCTTCACGGACGAGGATCTCACCCGTAGAGAAGACCCGATCGGTGTCCATTCCGGTACCAATGGTTCTATCAAATCCAACGGTGAGATGTCAAAAGAAGATATACAGAAGCTTTGCAACCGGCTTGTAGAACGAGCTGAGGAAGTTGATAGCGACCTGAGTGGAGATGAGCTGAGAGAGAGTACTCAGGCACTTGCTGACGCGAAGGAAGCCATTAAGGAGATAGGGAAATCGCTCTTCCCTGATGCAACGTCCGGCAGGAAACGAATTCTCAAGTACCTCCTCAGCTTTCCTCGAACTCCCATTCCTGGGAAAGAGCTCGGAGCCGTTGCAGGCATCAAGGAATACGGACGGCGTATCCGTGAACTGCGGAAAGAGCATGGTTGGCCGGTCTACAGCGGGATAACAATCCGCGAGATGATATATGAGGGTGATCTGTTCGAGCCGGATGTGCCCGATGGAGCTAAGGAAATGGCTCGTGACGACTACATTCTCCTTGACACCGAGCGGGACGAGGAGGCCGCCGAGCGGTGGAAGACCGCCAACAAGATTCGAAACATGGATGGTTCTCTCCAAGATCGCCTGCTGAAATTCTTCCGGGAGAACGTAGGAGAGCCGGTAACTGGTGAAGAGTTGCGGTATGTGGCCAATGGTGCCCAGTCGTGGCCGCGGCGGGTTCGTGAGCTGAGAACAGAGGAAGGCTGGCCGGTTCGGACTCGTAACACCGGTAGACCCGACCTGGAGCAGGGAGAATATATTTTGGAAGAAGACAGGCAAGATGAACCCCACGATCGAGACGTCCAGGATATGGTTAGGTCGAAGGTGCTGGACCGGGATGGTCACGAATGCAGAAAGTGCGGATGGGATTACGTCAGAGGAGAGAAAAACCCTCATGGCCCGAGGACTAAGCTTGAGGTGCACCACACCCGGCCGCACGTTGAGGGTGGAGAGAATAACGCGGACAACCTCGTCACCCTCTGCAACGTGTGCCACGATGAAGTCCACCGGACCAACCGTTTAGAGGATCCTGACGAGCTGCAGGACTGGTTGACAGTTTGAATCCTCGATACTCAGTTCTCGTGACTGTATTGGTGCCCTTTGTCCAGCGGTGTCTTGCGGCAGCTGTACTTCTTCTGTCCCTTGTTTCGTTGGAAGCCCAAGCTCAAGTCGAGCCGGGCCAAACCTTCACCGCTCGCGTCACGGAGATCACTGACGGCGACACGTATGATGTGCGCCGCTCGGCCGGAGGAGAGGTCACGATCCGCCTCCACGGCGTCGACACGCCGGAGTCCGCGCAGTCCTATGGCATGGCCGCCACGCGAGCCGCACGGCGCTACGTCGGCGGAAAAGACGTTCGCGTGACCGTTGAGGACATCGGCCGCTACGGCCGTGCTGTGGCCCGCATAACCGCCGGAGGAGGAGACCTAGGTGCCATGCTCATCCGCGATGGGTATGGGTGGTACTACGAGCAGTACGCGCCTGGAGCGACCGAGTACGCCCGCCTGCAGCGCCAGGCCAGAAGCGCCGGCCGCGGCCTATGGTCTCAGCGAAATCCGACACCGCCGTGGGAGTGGCGAGACCGCACGTCAGGTCCAGGCGAGACATCGGTGAAGGACCGCGACTGCTCGGACTTCGACACCCAGCCGGAAGCGCAGCGGTTTTTCGAGCGGCACCAGCCGGGAGACCCGCACGGCCTCGATGGAAACGGCGATGGAGAGGCGTGTGAGTCGCTTCCTGGCGGGCCGCAGTCCGTGCACTAGTAAAGCCTCCTGTCTGTGGTCCTATGACTGCATCGGTGTCGGATACTCTAGCCCGCTGCCTGACCCTGGAGCGACCGACCGAGTAGGTCATTCACTTCAGCTATCTTCCGTCCACACGGAGCGGTGCCCAAAGAGAATGCGCCGGCGTGGTCAATAACAGTAATAAAGAGCAGGTGCCCGGTGCGGTGGTTGACATCGGCCTGCGGCTGAGAGAGTAGTCTCGATCCTCTCCTGGTTGACGGCGATCTCTCAGAAGCGGATGATTCTGCAGGGCGCCCGACCGCAAGACGGCTGGCTCAGAAGCGTCGACGGGAGGCCCTTCGATGTACACGACCACGGGAGTTGTTGCTCCTACCCGGCTTGTACCTGGAAGAGTGGCCTTTCCAATCTGGACAAACATCAGATCCTCGTCTGATCTAGACGAGAGTTTCCCGTATGTGAAGCCAATCTAAAGGGAAGGCCTAGGCCCTGTGAGATTCCGCGGCGGCAGACGCTAGACCCGCACGGATCAAGGAATTCACAAAGCTGCGTTCCGGTCATACCCGGACATATCGACGCTGAGAACGGTTTTTTGCGCTGAGACAATAACAGTAGTAAGCGGCGTCCATTTGATACTTTGGCGCCAGAAACCTACCGTGTCCACACCCGATGAGATGATCGGAGAGTTTCTGAAAAGACAAAAATTGAGACGGAAACAGCGCAGCCTCGTCCCTGGAAGGACGAGGCTGCGAGACAAGTCATCGGCGCTGCAACGCCGACGGCGTTTCGTTTTGGAAGCTGAACAGTCCGTTTTATGTCCGCAAAGACCAAACAGACATATGTCCAGCACTGACACGGTAGAAAAAGACGATGACGACGACAGTGAAGACGAAGTGAAGATGCACGAATGGGCCAAATCAGCCGGCCATCTTCTGACTGGTGCCGCGAAGTTCCTGCGGGCGGTTTCTAACTTCTTCTGACGTTCGAAGGGCGCCACATCACGCGTGAAGTAGCCGGTCTCCACCACTGTCTCGTTCCAGTAAAACGAGCTGAATGGCCTTCCGGCTGCCGACGTAGCCCTCCTGGTCGTGATAGCCATCTAAAGGGACAGGCGAGGGCGTCTGGTAGATGACCCGGCCGGACTCGTCGACCATGTCCATGGCCTTATGGTGGAGGTGGCCTACAAACAGCGAGGTCCATTGGGTGGACCCGTACGCTTCGCGGGATTCTGAGCGCATGATCTCGCCCATTCGTCGCATCGTCTTCTTGGAGTAATCGCCGTGGGTGAGACAAAGTAGATGCCGACCGTAGGTCGCATATTGGCGCTCCGCTAAGCCCATCGACGCGACGCTCTCGGCCGAGTGGAAACGCTGGCCGGCCGCCATGGCCGCGGCCACTCCGTTGGTGCGGTCGTGGTTTCCGAAAACTGGGACGATGGTCACTTCCAGTCCGACTTGACGGGCCATGTCCACCACCTCGACGAGAAGGTGGATGGCATGCTGAAGGGCTCGGCTGGTCGAGCAGGCCATATCCAGCTCGGTGCCGCTCGCCGTTTGTCCGCCTTTCGTGTCGGAGTGAACCAAGTCTCCACCGCCTACAACATAGATCTGCTCCAGTTTGCGTAGACGTGCGGCGTCTTCAAGAGCCGTCTGTACGCGCCGCAAGATCGAGTCGCGGTACTCCTCAACGTCGAAGTCCTCGGCATCTGCTGGCCGGGCGCCCAGGTGGAGGTCCTGGAGGTTCAGCACACCAGCGGCCCTCTCCTCGACCTCTTGGGACATTCGGACACGGAGCCGTGGCGGGTTGTAGTTTTCCTCTCGGAACGCTTCGGCCGCTTCATCCAGGCTGTCTTCCAATCTCCACCACTGGCGCGCGGCCTTGTCCCGCTCACGCCGCTCTTTCTTCCGCGCCTTCCGGTCGATCTCCCGCCGTTTGGACTCTTCGGTGAAGTGGTCGATGCCCTCTTCGATCGTCTTCGTCTGGTCGACGATCACGGCCTTGCCCTTCCTGAGCCCATGGGCGCGACGGAAGTGTTTGAACGACTCCAACGAAATGCCTGCCTCCTCTGCCGCTTCGGCCATGGTCAACTTCTCTACGCAGTAGCTATCCGCCAACTGCTGCGCCTCCGCCATGGAGAGTTCGTGAGCGTACGCGGCCAGGTCCTCGTCCTGCGGGTCGAGGTGGTCCGGAAAGTGGTCGGCAATCATATACGTGGTTGGTCTTTGTTAGAGTCCAGGCGTAAGCTTGACGACGACGTAGGAGAGAAAGGCTCCAAACAGGATCGCCGCAAGGAGCCGAAGCTGGCGGCCAAGCTGCATATACCAGGGCCGCTCGATGGAGGAAGTGATTGCCTTCTCTGTCCGGTCGGTCGGCGCGCCGAACACCGTCCCTTCAAGCCCATCCCCACGGCTAAAGAGCCGCGTTTCCTCACCCGCGGCGGGCAAGCGGAAGGTCTTTTCGACGGTGGTGGAGTCCTTCTCGACGCGGGCCGTGACCGTCTGGTCGTCAAGGTCGCTGCGGTCGATCTCCAGAAAGGACAGGTCCACCGTTTCCCGCTGGGAGGTGTCCTCGTAGATGGTGACTTGGGTTGGCTCGGTCGAGGTGCCATCGGGTGGAATGAAATCCTAGATTGAACCGCGAAGCTTGCAATATGACCCCAGGGGCAGTCCGCAGGTCGCACGAACGAGGCGAATACACGAGTCTCGACGGGTAGCTGTATAGGCTGCTCGAAGAGGCTCGAAAAGGGCAGAGTGTGCCCGCATGCGGGGTTATGATAGTGCTGAAATACCCACCCCAGGGTCACCTCAAAACGAAACTTCTAACGTTTTTTCAAAGTGGCAAGTGCGCTCTAGCACAGTGCTCCTCACGCCTGAGCTCGCGGACGACGGCACTGCGATATGTGGAGTGTCAGTAGCTGCAAACTTACTTGGAACTTCCAAATGCTTTCTCTGTCTTATCTTATTCCGAATTATTGTGCTCTAAGTGAGCTCAATATTTTTGCATGTAGCCCACTAGGCACTAGGCGCTTCGAATCAATTTTAAAAAGTTTACGATAGATTGTTGTGGCAACTCAGACCACCAATAATTCTTTGTCTGGCGTATCTACATTCAGTATACCGGATGACGCGATCGACCACCGGGTACCTGGAAGCGACAAGGAGGTCGAGATGAGCATCATTGAGATCACTCCATCGATGGCCCAAGAGTGGCTTAAAAAGAACACGAGCAACCGCAAGGTGCGGGAGGACCGCGTCGACCGCTACGCCGAGCAAATGCGGGACGGAGAATGGATGGTCAGCCCGGACGCGATTGCCTTCGCGCACACGGGAAAATTGATCAACGGCCAGCACCGCCTGAAGGCCATCACGCAGCTAGGTAAAGGCGAGAGCGTCCAGTGCATGGTCGCGTTCAACCTCGACCCTGCCGCCTTCAAGATCGCCGATGTCGGCGTCAAACGGACTGGAGCGGACGTGCTCCGCATCGAGGGCTTCAAGCGGCCCGAGGAGCTGGCTGCAGTCTGCCGCTTGCTTGCCTTGTGGCAGCAGGATCGCTTGGAGGAGCTCAACCAGTACGAGAACGTCCGCAACTCGGTGATCGTGGACATTGCCACAGCTTGCCGCAACTACAGCGACGGGCCAAACAGCAGGCTCGTGGAAGCGATTAAGAAGGCCGGCTCGGACAAGAGCGCCTTGAAGAACAAGATGCCCAGAAGCCTGATGGCATTCGCGTACTTCGCGTACAAGCCCACCTTCCCCACGCGGGCGGAATACTTCTTCAATGGCTTCCTCGGCCGCGGAGAGTACCCGGCCGAGAGCTGGAAGAAGACCTTCGACGATGAGGACATGAAGAACCCGATCTCCGCGCTGTCGGACAAGATGCGCAACAACTACGATCAGCTGGAGCGGAAGGCGAAGCTCGCGCTTCTGATCAAGGCAATGAATAAGTACTGCCTCCACAAGCCGATGAAGCAGCTGCGGTGGAGAAGCAATGAAAGCATGCCGGAGATGGCGGCGGAGATGGTGCCGGAGCTGAAGGGATAGCGGGGTTACGGGACGGGACAGCAAATTCTCTGTCCATTCTAAATACTGGCGTGTCTTCCCTGAAGAACCTACGAGAGGTAGGCCGCCCGAGCGCGCCAACACAAGCGCTGCGCCACGTGGCCGCCTGATGCAGAAATCTGGGTGGGTGGACGGTGAGAGAGGCACCCCCACACCCCATATCCGGAAGGAGAGCCCGGTGATTTCATCCCCGAGGAGGGCTAAGGAAGCGGCTGGGTGACCTCGCTGTCGCCACGGGCCTCAACGTCCACGTCAAGGTCGCTCTGTATCTCTGTCTCTTCAGGACCCTGGTACTCGGCGTGGAGCTAGCGGACATGCCGCCCTTCCTCCTCTTCCGTGCGTCGCTTCTCGTTCGAGTCTACGAGACGCTGGAGGATCATTTCTTCAGGCGATTCTGGCTCCCACCCGTACGCCTCGGCCACGGCGGCATCGAGTTCGTCGTGTGTCTCAGCCAGGACACGAAAGAGAGTCCGCCCGGCCTACGAAGCCGAAGCGGGTAGGCTGTCCCTGCGTCTGCAGGGCATACGTGCCATCCAACTTCCTGAACGCCTCCATATAGGGCCTATCTTCGCGTGTGCGGAGCATACTGGTACGCCGTGCCTCGCTTGTGAAAGAAGTCGGGCCTATCCCCGCGTATGCAGGGTATGTTCTTCCTCGCCGCCTCTCGGCACGTTCTGAAAGGGCCTATCCTCGCGTGTGCGGGGCATACAAGATCTCTTTGATGTTATCCGGCATATAGTAGGGTCTATCTCCGCATATGCGGAGCATAGATGTCGGCAGTAATCTCTCGCTGAATCGCCATGGGTCTATCCCCGCGTGTGCAGGGCATGCTCACCGTTGACCTTCGTAGTCATTTGGTACCAGGGTCTATCCCCTCGTTTGTGGGGTATACTCGGCGGTGATTTCACCACCTTCATCCACGAAGGGTCCATCCCCGCGTGTGCGGGGCATACTCGAGCACGACGGAAGGCCCCAACCGCATTGGGGGTCTATCCCCGCGTGTGCGGGGCATACCCTGCTACAGATTGTCAGTGCAGGTGACTCGGTGTCATGCTGGTCGGACTAAGATCATTCCGAAACCAAACGACTTCTGTTTTCCAATTCCCGACGAGACCAGGCTCGTCCACTTGTCTTGGTCTGTGATCTCGATTTGGGCACTGATTTCAGCGACCGGAACCGTGAGGCGCTGCAGCGCGGAGCTTCCCGACGTGTGGTCACGCCTGCGTACCTGCTTCAAGTCGAAAGACTGAAGACTGGCTAGCAGGTTGTCTTCTCCGGACTGGACGCGGGCTCCGCCCCGGATGTCGAACTGCCGGGCCAGCCAGGGCACGTACACCTCTTCCCTACCGATGCCGGTGTCCTCCCGCTGGTACACCTCTGACAAGTACGCGTCCATCACCTGCCCTTCCCTCCAGCTGACGCGCTCTCCGTCGGCGTTGGTTCCGGTGCCGGAAGACGCTTTCTGCACCTGTGGGCAGGCGCGGGTGTGCATTTCCAGAGCGGTTCCCTCGGAAATCTCAGGCATCGGTTTCGAGCGGATGTCCACAAGCGCGTCGAACGCAAGCGGAGACGCATGCAGCTGAGCGGCCGCGCGCAGGTCTTCAGCGGGCTTGCCCGTGTACCCGAACACCGTCAGCATATCGCCGTCGTCCTGCCGGAGCCAGAAAGGCTTCGGGGCGTCGTCTCCGAAGACCTCAGTCAGGCCAACGTGCAGGCGGTACCCCGTGTCGGCCGTTGCGATGGGAAGGCGGTGATCACGAATCAGTTTAGCAAGGGTGTGAGCGTCAAGTCGAACGTCTGTTAGATACATGAAGGTTTGTTTCCGCGTGTGCGGAAGAGAGAGTAGGTCGTGAACGAAAACGAAGAGCTCACCCCCGCGTGTGCGGGACATACTTCATGTCCCCGAGGGTCTGCACCTTGACGGTGGGTCTATCCCTGCGTATGCAAGGCATACAGAAGCTGGAGAGCATCTCGCGTGTGTTCGTTAGGTCTATCCCGGCGTGTGCGGGGCATGCTTCGTCGGCACGTAGGTACAGTCGTTAACGTTGGGTCTATCCCCGCGTGTGCGGGGCATATCGCAGCGCGAACGTCGGGCGCGGAATTTCGGTGGGTCTATCCCTGCGTGTGCGGGGCATATGAGACGAGGAGAATCCGCCTATAGAACGCGTCGGGTTTATCCCCACGTACGTGGGGCATACTACTTCTTCTCGTGCTCTTTTTTAGCAAACCAGGGTCTGTCCCCGCGTATGCGGGGCATACCCTGCTACAGGTTTTTACCCTTCCTGATAGCCTGCCGCAGAAAGCCGGAGCTGGGCGACTCGCCGCTGGCCCGAATGGATCTGCTGGGACCAGTCTCTCTTGTCGGTCACCGTAAACGACCGCGCTGTCGGCGCCAGTTCGGCTGGGCACCAGACGCTCGGCCGGTCGACGACCTCGCCGGAAAACGTCTCCGGGACGCGGAGGGCGCCCAGAACGTCCTCTGCCTCAACGGTTCCACGCCAGATCCGCGCGGACGGGATGCAGCACTTCCGGCCCAGGAAAAGCGGCCGCTCGGGCCGGATCATAGCCTTCCGGATGGCCTCCTCGCCTAAGAGCGTTGAGCGGACCGCAACGGTGTATGAAGCGTCCATCAGGTAGTCCTTGTACGTCTGCTCCGTCTCGGTCTTGTTGTCTCCGTCCCGGAACTCCGGCTCGCCTCTGGTCGTCCAGCCGACCGTTTTCGTTTTTGATGAGGCATACATTTTCGGCTGGCCCAGGTCCGTCGTTTGGTACTCTTGCAGCACCTCCCCGGGCTGGTCGGCCCGGGCCGCGTACGTGAGGCTCGCCTGCAGCTTCTGGTGGCGCTCCGCTTCGGACTGGTCGTAGCCCAGGCCGTTTGCGATGAGCCCACAAATCATGGATTGCGGCGGGAACCGCCGGGTGGGAATCTTGGCTCCGGTTGTCGGAGCCCCAAACCCCATCAGCGGCGCCTTGAATCGAAGGATTGAGACCGTCATAGAATTGAGGCCGTCACTAGGCCAGGTGAGTTGTGGTCCAGTTGGCAAGATCAGGGATGGAGCCTACGTCTCGGGCCACGCCTTCGGCACTGAGGTCGACGCGGCTCGCGTAGGCGCGGTCTGCGGTGGCGTCCTCCCCAAGCAGGCGGTCGCAGCCTCGGACCTCGTCGACCAGTGCTTGCGAGGCGGCATGCCCGACGTCTTTCGCCTCGATGGGCGGCACGAAGGCCTCGCTCATCTGAGCGAGCTGGCGCCTATCGCCGGCCTCGACCAGCGCGAGGGTCGGAAGGGCGTACGGAGCCGTAGGGCCTCTCTTCGCGCCGATGGAGGCGTAGCAGATGGTCTTGCAAAACGCCTCGAGCAGCGCCTTCGTGAGCCCCAGGTCCTGCTCTTTCCACTCCGAGCGGCCGCATCCTTCGAGGTTTGCGGTCAAAAGCGGGACGTCGACCGCGACGTAGAGGTAGTACAGCCCGGACGTCAGCTGCTTGGTATCGTTGTGAGACGCTCCACTTCCTCCGGCAAGCTGGTCGACGGCCGTGAAGAAGTCGTCCTCCCGCTGCTGCTTTCCGACGGTGTGGGCGTGGGCCACGTGCACCGCGGCGTTGACCCGGGCCAGCACGTCGGAGGTGACCATTCGGCCGTGCATGGCGCCGTCTAGACCGATGTCTTTGCCCATGGCCTTGAGGTTGTTTTTGACGTCTCCCTCGAGGTCTTTGAGCTTCAAGTCTTCCACGTCCTCTCGGCTTTCGTTTTCCTGGAGGACCTGCTCGGCCACGGTGGCCAGGTAACTGACCTCCTGTGGACCTACAACCTTCGGGGCATTTGTGCAGAGGACAGAGAGGGGCTCATCGTTGCTTCCAAGCGCCGAGCCGCTGACTTCCTGCGGGTCCTCTTCCATTTGCTCGAGCACGGCACTGAAGCTCTCGTCGTCGCTGTCCGGCAGGTCCCCGAGGCCATCGTCGTCGAAGACAGCGTCCTTGAGCTTCGTTGCAATGACCACGGAGAGCTCCGGGTCGTAGTCCTCCGCGAGCTCGGCGGCGAGGTGCCAGTAAAATGTCTCCCGGGAGCGGATGGACATCGGGCCTAAGTTTTGGATTGCGTCCTGGCCGTCGTAGTTGCGCCAGTGGTACTTTTGGGCTTGCGAGGACACCCGGGTGCGGGTCGTCCCTCCAAGCTGAAGCTTCTTCGGAAACCCGCGGTCGTCCCGGTTGAGAAGCGTGCCGGGATACGACGTGAGGAGGTGATACTCGATGAAAGGTTTACTCATAGGTATAATAGGTTCGTGCAATGTCGATGCGTGCTCGCTCGTCGTCGTATCCCTCCTCCTCGCTTAGAAGAAGGTAGCGAGCGTCTCGCCAGTCTGCTTTTTGAGATGCGGATTCCAGGAGGCTGCCAATCCCTCTGAGCTGCTGGTCAATCTCCTTTCCCTCTGCGCTGAGTAGCCGGTCGACGCGGTACTCGTTGACGTCCGCTTTGGCCAAGGCCCGGCCGAGCGGAACGTCCTTGTAACCGGCCTGCGCAATCAGCTGAATGATCAGCTGCCATTTCTCGTACCAGCGCGTTTTATCTTCGCGGCTGAGGCTGGGCTCCTCACGGCCGATGGCAGCAAGCATTCGCCAGAACGGCTCTTTCATCTCTCCGCGGCGGAGCGAGGCCTGCTCCCCATTTCCAAGTTTCTGGTACAACGAGTCGAGAGTTGATTCCCACGTGCTTGATTGACGTGCAGTCATAGCGATCAGCTTAGGTCAACCCAAGTGAGGAAGATGTGAGCGAAGGCCCCATTTGTATTCGTAGTCGGCTTCTCCGAGGCGCTTCCATTTCGAGGACTCCTCGCCGGCCCTGGGCATGTTTTGGCGAGAGCGCCGGTACGCCTCATCCGCGATGCCACCGACAGCGCGGCTCCAGTACTCTCGGAGCTCTTCTTCTTCGGTAGTGCCCGCCTCAAACAGCCGGTCAAAGAAGCGGTCGTCGACCTTTTCATGAAAGTAGTTCGCAGCCGGAGACTTGTTAGATTTCCCGTCACCAGTTTCTATCTCCGTCCCAAGGATATCATCGACGGCACTGAGAAGTCCGTCCAGGTTGCGGGCGATCTCTATCCGGCGCTGAGCCTCATCCGCGACTGGTGTATTCGGGCCGAAGGGATGGCCCGTGCTCTCCGTCGAGAACGGAATGACTCGCCGGCAGAGCCGGGGAGTTTTCCCCTGGCCTCGCAGTACCGCAGTAAGCAAAACATTTCCCTCAGAAGCGTCCTTCCGAAACGAAAACGGCCGCGTGTACTCTGCCGTGAAGAGCAGTTCGTAAAGCTCGCGGTACTCGAAGTGAGATTGGTTGGGCCGCAGAGGCTCGGAGCCGTCAAGTGGAGTCCAGCAGTCGCCCGTGCGCTGATTGTCGTCTGCAGGCACAATCTTCGTCCCGCCGGTGGTGTCTCCCCAAAGCCCATGGCCGGAGAGCCATCGGTATGTCCGAGGACAGTCGAGAAAAAGTGGGTGCTGGTCTTGAACCGGCAGCCGCTCGTCTGCGCCGTGTGTCCACGTGAGAGGAGAGTCCTCGCGGCTGTACTCAAACGCGAGATTCTCGTCTAAGTCCTCGGCGCGCCCTGCGAGAAATTCCGCCTCCTCCATCACCCAACCCCAACCGGCTGACTTCCTGAGCGCCACCATCGGCCTGGGGTTGAAGCCACCTCCCGTTTTAATCGTGCCGTAGTTGCCGCCCCCCTGGTAGTTTGTGGTCATTTGGACGTTCGTCAACGAGTAGGCAAGGTGGTCGGGCCTCGGGTCGCGGTTCCGAAAGGCTTTGTTGTCGTGGCTTTTTTGAATGAAAGGAACGTCGTCTTTGAAATGGTCTTTCGATGTGCCGCTTTCGATAAACTCCTCGGTGGTTTCGTATTCGGTGGGCGGCTGCATGAAAGCTGCCTGGCCAACGTCGTCGCTGGTGAGGTCCCAGGCGCTCTCGCCGGCCTCCCCGACCGAGGAGAGGCAATCTCGCCACTCTTCAGGGCGGCTCGGAGAGCGCTTCTCCAGCACAATCGCGGCGGTCTGCATCAGGAACGTTGCCCACCCTTGCCACTGATGCGCCTGAAGGCGCGTAAAGCTCTTTAGCTCCCCGTCCTGCAGCAGGCTAAAAGCCTCCGGCAGACTGACTTTTCTCCTGCTAGCCCGGTCTCTTTCATCAGACTGGGCTCCTTTGTCAGGCTGGTCTCCTTCGCCAGACTGAACCTGGACGGCAAAAACAGGGTCGCGGAGCAAATTCAGGTGCAAGCTCATCGGTGAATGCCTTTTTGAGCGTACTTAAACCGTTTGCCATCGAATTGAAACCGAAACTCCTCCCCTCTCTGCGTGGCCTCGCTGGCCACTGGGCTGTTGAAACTAATCTGCTCTGGATCGTCGAAGAGATACGGCGAAAGAGAGACCATCTTTGTGCTTTGTCCCAGCGGCGTAGTCACTCTGCGAGGAAGCTCGACTTCGATGGACTCCAGTCCTGTGCGGGTACGGATCCGGCGATCGGGAAATATGTTGCTGCCATTTCCTTCGTCAAAGGAATAAGACTTTTCGAAGTCGATAACGTTGTCGCCGGCGCGTTGTGTCAAAGCCCGCACCGACCTCCGGACGCTGTCTCCGTGGGCCTTCCATTTTTCATCTATCGCTTCGACTTCCTCCAGCCGCGTCGGGTGGGTGGCCTCTTCGATAAGCCGGCGGTTGTGTTCTGGAATCGTGATCGCCGAGCGGGACCGGAGCGACTGCCACGTTTTTTCGATCACCCGCAGGTCCTGGTAGACGGTCCCGAGGCCCGGGCCTGCGTAGGCCGACCCGTCCTCATCGATCCGGGCGGTAAGGTCACGCGCGCTTGGGGTGGCCACCAGGCACTGCGCTTCGCCGTAGCCGGGAGGCCGTTTCCGGTCGCGGTCGTGCTCGTGCCGGTGGAGCCGCCCAATCCGCTGCAGAAGCACGTCTATCGGGCAGAGGTCGGTGATTAGGTAGTCTGCGTCGATATCCAGGCTCTGTTCGACCGTTTGGGTCGCCACGCAGACCCGCCCTTCAGCCGGGCGCGACTTGTTGAACACCTCTTCGATTCTGTTGTCCATGACGCGCCTGTCAGCGGCGCAGAACCTGCTGTGGTGCGGCACGGGCACGCCTCCGGCCCTGAAGCTCACGCTTTTGTCGAGGGCGTCGTACGTCTTCTGCGCCTGCTTGACGCTGTTGCGAATGACGAGCACCTTCGCTCCGCTCTCGGCGGCAGACTCGGCCCGCCGGGCAATAGCATCTGGCCGCCGGATCCATCCCTTTTCTTCGATGGAGACTTGCTTGTCGACGTCTGCCTCAAAGCTTGGTTCAGCAGGCTCGTCGGGAGAATCCGCAAGAGGCGTGATGCGCGGGTAGTCTTCCCCGACTGCCGCCTCGAAGCTTGGCTCCTCCTCGCCTGTGTACCGGGCCCGCGCGGCCGAGCCGAGCGTCGCAGACATCAGGACGGCGTGGCCTCCGGCCTCGAGGTGCGCCTCCAGCACCTGGCCGAGAAGCTCGGTCATGTAGGCATCGGAGGCATGGACCTCGTCTACGACCAACAGGCTTCTTGAGAGCCCGGCCCTGCGCATATGAGCATGGCGGTTTTTGAGCACGGCCAGCAGGGCCTGGTCGACCGTGCCGACCGCCACTGCAGACGAGGTGTACAGCTTCGACCGCTCAGAGGCCCACCCCTCCGCGCCGATGTCCTCCGCCCAGTCGACCTTCCAGCGCCCGCTGGACTCCCCTTCGATATCGTCTATTCGGAGGTGGCCCGGCGCCGCCAAGCTCACTCGAGGCGGGTCCTCAAACGTCCGCTCTACAATGCGTACCAAGCGGTCCTGAAGCTCTTTTGAGGCGGAGCGAGTTGGCACCGCAAAGTACAAGCTGTCTACGAGCCCCTTGCTGAGCAGCTGGGCAAACCGGGCGTACTGGCCTTCCGTTTTGCCCGACCCGGTTGGGCTCTCCAACACAAGAAGCGAGCCTTCCTCCTCGGCAGAGAACTTTTTCATCGCGCTCTGCACGCCGTAGGGGCCGTAGTCCCCCTCGAGGATGTCTTCGAACGAGGTCGACACGTCGCTGGATGAAAAGAGCCCCACTTCCTCAAGGGCGTGCTCGGCCCGCTCGCGGGCCACCTCACGGGCCAGAGAAGGCACGGTCAGGTCCCGAGGCGTCTCCCAAGGATGCCAACTCCTAAACGGAAAGAACCGCTCGTCCGACGCGATCCAGTCGGCAAGCGTGAGAATCCCGATGAACAAATGCTGCGCCCTCTTGCCGGAGATGGGATCGGCATCGCCTTCGGCCTTAGGGTACCAGCCGCTGGCCCACCCGGCAACCTCGCGCACCTTCTCTTTGCTGGAAGGCGTCCACTTGCCTGCAATTCCCGTCGGGTCGTCCGGAGTGGGCTCTCCGTGGTGCCCCCAAGTGGCCAACGTCCACTCCCAATCGTTTTCAAACCACTGGTGGATCGTCTGCCCGTACCGCAGGTGTTCGGCTAATTCCCCGGCAGACTGCACCATCACGGCTTGGTGGCCGTCTTCGCGGCGCTGGAACCCCGGGTAGGCTTTTCCGGCGTCGTGGTATACGGCAAGAGCGCAGAGCCGGTGCAACGCGGCCCCCGACAGGTCTCTGCCGAGCAGTAGCCCCAGGCGCTGGCCAAGCTGCGTCCTTCTTAGAAGCAACTCAAATACGGCCGCAACGTCCGCCGAGTGGGCAACCAGCGGATGCCAGGACTCGCGGTCGTCGCCAATCTTGGCCCAGAAGTGCTGACTCGGGTCGTAACCGGTCATGCAGGATCAGCCGTGCAGGATCAAGCGGACGGTTCAGGAAATGCAAGCTAACCGCCCGCCTGCTTGTTTTCATCTCCCCCGACTCCGGATCTCTTTGTTTTGACATATCTTTGTTTTGAGAAGTGTCAAACAGCGTTCCCGCCGCGGACCTGTCGCGGATGGCCCTCCTGGGAATGACCTCTTGCCTCCCATCTCTGGGAGGACAGGCGCGTGACTGGGTAGCATCCCGAGGAGATTTGCTTGTGGTTTTCGCCCTTGCCCGTCACTTTGCGGGCTGGATCTGCCCCGCATGATAATTTCCCGCATGATAATTTGTAGCAGGGTATGCTCCGCACACGCGAAGATAGACCCTATCTCACGCAGATGGGCGACCCTGTCGAGAGGTATGCTCTGCACACGCGGGGATAGACCTCACGCTTGCTGCGCCTGTGGGCTCATGGACGAGTATGCTCCGCACACGCGGGGATAGACCCTACGCGGACATCCACCGAGGCTACCCGACCAAGTATGCCCCGCATACGTGGGGATAGACCTTTGACAAACCTATGGAATGAAATCGAGACAGAGCATGCCCTGCACACGCAGGAATAGACCCACATTTTACCCGACCGACGGGCAAAGCAATCCGTGTGCCCCGCACACGCGGGAATAGGCCTGATTGAGCTTCTGCTTGGCACCTCACTGGTATATATACCCCGCAAACGCGGGGATAAACATTTCCCAGCAGCGCAAGCGGCTCCAACGTTAGCGTATTCCTCCTGTGCGTGAGGGTCTCAAAAACGCTGCGCATTCTGTTCCAGAGGTGAAAACCTATGATCGAAAAGACAAGGGCACGAGTCCACAGTGCTCTTCCATTACGCCAATTGGCTTTTCATCGAAAACACGGGTTGGTAAAGAAAGGGCCGGGTTCACCAGACAGGTCACGCTCTTCCCTCTGACCACGACCTCACACCTCAACGATTTGAGACGACGCACATCCGCTATGAAACGATGATACTGGCGGAATAACCCGTTCCCTACTACGATAGCCTCAACCTATCAAATCTCATTGTTCAAGTCCTAAGGGAGCGCAAACCGCCAGAGTAGCGTGGTAGACCACCTCGAAAAATTGCACGCATCGGACTGGGAAAGCTCTGCTGGAGAAAGCAAGAGACGAAGCGAATTCGTGAATGCGTTACGCAATTCCACTATTTGTTAGAAGTGACGCTTGAGGCCGCGCATGCGTTACGCAAAGAGAGAGAAGCGTAACAATCGGGCCTGGCAAGAGTTTTCGGGCAACACCTGTCTCTGACCCGTTTCTACTCCCCTTCTGGACCGATGGCTCGCCCCGACAAGCTTCCGAAGATCCTCACTGAGGCCGAGACGTCCTCGCTCTTAGGTCAGCCCAACCAGCGCTACTTTGGCCCCTGTCGAGATTACCTCTACATGCGCCTCATGCTCAAGGCCGGCCTGCGTGCGTCGGAAGCGACGGCACTGCGGCCCGAGCATATTGATCTCATGAGCGGGAAACTGACGGTCCGGGAAGGCAAAGGCGCGAAGGACCGGACGCTCTGGGTTGGGGAGGACCTCCTGGAGGAGCTCCAAGAATGGACGGAGCGGCGCGCAGACGAAGCCAAAGAAGCAGGCGCTGAGGGCTCAGGGTTTCTCCTCCCGACCCGCAAGGGCACGGAAGTGGCCACATCCCATCTTCGCCGCTCAGTGAAACGGTATGCCCGCAAGGCCGAGATCGAAGAGGTCGGGCGCGTGTCTCCGCATACCTTGAGGCATACCTTTGCCACGCGGCTCTACCGGGAAACTGGAAACATCCGGCTCGTGCAGAAGGCACTCGGGCACTCCGACTTGTCTACGACGATGATCTACACCCACGTCGTCGACGAGGAACTAGAGGGCGCGATGAAGGGCCTGTAGCGAGTGTCTGGGTTGCTGTCTGCCCTCACCTTGGACTTGGTGCTCCCGCAGAGCAGGAGCCTCACGGCCGACTAGGCGGCTCGGAGAAGGGCGTCTTCTCGACCTCATCGGACGGGCTGCTCTCGGCGGTTTCCTCGCCCTCTTCGGCGACGGCGGTCACGACGTAGTAGTACGTCGTCCCGTTTTCGGCGCTATCGTCGGTGTACTCCGCTGAGCCGATGCCGGTGTCAAGCGGGCTGCCAGAGGCGTCTACCCCGGAGGAGGTGGCCCGGTAGACGCGGTAGGTATCTGCTTCATCGGCTGCATTCCAGCCCAAGCCGACCGCTCCGTCCTGGGATGTAGCGCTCAGTCCCGACGGCGTAGCGGGAGGCGCTGGCCCATTCCCGCCATTGGAGCCGCCTCCGCTGCAGGCGGGAAGCGTTAAGGCAAGGATCACCGTAAGGAGAAGTACGGGAAGACGACCTGCATCAGTCCTGCTCTCAAGAAGCAACCAGCCGGATGGTGAAGTCATAGTCTGTGAGA
>NZ_CAMTTF010000013.1 GCF_947077765.1 Salinibacter grassmerensis
GGGCTGATCGGGTGGGCCGACGCGGGGACGGTTGCCCTGGGGCAGGGGGCGCTCCTGGGCAACTCGCTGGCGTTGAGTGGGGCGCTCCTGGTGAGTGTCTACCTCCTGATTGGGCGGGTCGTCCGGCAGAAGGTGTCTTGGCTGGCGTACGTGACGCCGCTCTACACGGTAGCGGCACTGACGGCACTGGCGGCCGCCGTCCTGCGGGGCGTTCCGCTGACGGGGTACTCCTGGTCCTTCTATGCGCTCTGCGCCGGACTCGCCCTGGGGCCACAGGTGCTGGGGCACGGGTCCTTCAACTACGCCCTTCAGCGCGTGCCGGCCGCCATCGTGGGCATGCTGACGCTCCTAGAGCCGGTCGGGGCGTCGCTCCTCGCGTACGGACTGTTTGGGGAGGTGCCGCCGCCCGCCTCGATCGTGGGGATGGGGGTGGTCCTGGTTGCGGTGGCGGTCGTCGTCTGGCGGCGCAGGGCGCCCCCCGAAGAGGCCGCCGATTCCCCTCCCTCACGGGCGGTCGTCCGGGAGGACGAAGCGTGACCCCGGAAGATCAGCGAAGGTGTGGCGGCCGCGGAGAAAATAGTCGGCGGGCACGAGGCCCCGGTAGAACGGCAGCACCGCCAGGTCGGAGGGGACTGGCCGGGTGTCGTGGTAGTGCCGGCGCATGCGGAAGGCGTCCCGGTAGGCCCGGAGAATAGCGGTGGCCTCCTGCCCGCGCCCCTGTGCGAGCACGCGCCCAAGAGCCGCTACGTCACAGGCCAGCCGGAGCGGCAGGGTCCGACGCCAGGCCGACGGTGGAAGGTTCTTGTAGAGCATGAGCAGGCTGTTCCGGTAGTTGTAGTAGGTTTTCCGGGGGGACGACTGTGGAAGCGAGGCGCCCCCGATGTGGTATACCGTGCTCTCAGGGGCCACGCGGACCCGGTAGCCATGTCGCCAGAGCCGCCAGCAGAGGTCGATCTCCTCCATGTGCATCTCGAACCGCTCGTCGAGGGGTCCGACCTCGTCCAGGGCCGAGCGGCGGAGCAGGAGGGCCGCACCGGTGGCCCAAAAGACGTCGCGCGCATCGTCGTACTGCCCCCGGTCGCGTTCCATGGTCTCGAACAGGCGTCCACGCGTGAAGGGGTAGCCTGCGCGGTCCAGGAAGCCGCCGGCGCCCCCGGCGTACTCGAATTGGCCTCGATCGCCGTACTGAAGCATTTTGGGCTGTACGGCGGCGACATCGGGCCGCTCGGTGGCCGCCTCCACGAGCGGGTGCAGCCAGTCCGGGGGAACCTCCACGTCATTGTTTAACAGCACCACAAATTGGCCGGAGGCGTGGGGCAGGGCGGCGTTGTTGCCGCGGCAGAAGAGCCAATTGTCGGGGTGACGAACGATTTTGACCTCCGGATATTCGCGGGCGACCCAGGCCGCGGTCCCGTCCGTGGAGGCGTTGTCGGCGAGGATAATTTCGACGTTCGGGTAGTCGGTGGCCACGACGGAAGGCAGGCACGTCTGCACCAGCTCCTTCGCGTTCCAGGTGACGATGATGATGGACACCGGGGGGGCGGACATGAAAGAAATGGCCTGCGGCCGAGACGCATCGTGGAGAGAACGAACGCTGAACCCGGGCAAACATAATAGCTGATCGCGGAAAATGGAATTCGATCTCAGAATCCCCTGCTGATGGCCGATCTGTCGTCGTATTCGGTTGAGGAAGCGCGCCGGGCGATGCAGCGCGGATGGGGACACGAGACGTTCCGCCCCGGCCAGGAGGCGGTGCTGACGCCGCTCCTCGAGGGCCGAGATGTCCTGGGCGTGATGCCGACAGGGGGCGGAAAGTCCCTCTGCTACCAGCTCCCCGCCGTTCTTGGCGACGGCTTCGTGCTCGTCGTCTCGCCGCTCATTGCGCTTATGCAGGACCAGGTCGAGGCGCTCCAGGCACAGGGCATCGCCGCCACGTTCATCAACAGCACCCTGCCCGGCTACGAGGTCGAGCAGCGCTGGACGAACGCGGAGCATGGGCAGTACGACCTCGTCTACATGGCCCCCGAGCGCTTCTCCACGGAGGTCTTTCAGGCCCGGGCGGAGCGCCTGGACGTGTCGCTCCTGGCGGTTGACGAGGCCCATTGCGCGAGCGAGTGGGGCCACCACTTCCGGCCCGACTACCTCCAGATCCCCGACGCCCGGGCGCAACTGGGAACGCCCCCCACTGTGGCCCTCACCGCCACGGCCACCCCGGCGGTCCGTCAGGACATCCTCGAACTGCTGGCCCTTCCGGACGCGGTGGAGGTGGTGCGGGGATTTGATCGCCCCAACATCACGTGGTCTGTCTTCCGCACCGACAAGAAGTGGGAGCGTCTCCGTGCGGTCGTCGATGCGGTGCCGGGGACGGGCATCGTGTACGTGGCGACGCGCCGGGACGCAGCCCGGTGGCGGAAGCGCCTCGACGCGCACGGCGTTTCCGTGGCGGCGTATCACGGCGGCCTGGATGCCGAGGCCCGCGAGCACCGCCAGCAGGCCTGGGTCGGCGACGATGTCCGGGTCATAGTGGCGACCAACGCCTTCGGGATGGGCATCGACAAGCCCGACGTACGCTTCGTGGTGCACATGGCGCCCCCGTCGTCGCTGGAGAGCTACTACCAGGAGGCGGGCCGGGCCGGCCGTGACGGCGAGAAGGCCCATGCGGTGCTGCTGTACCAGCCCACCGACGCCGACACGCAGGCCGCCCTTATCGAGGCTTCGCACCCCACGGCCGAAGAGGTGCGGGCGGTCTACGACGCGGTCTGCAGTGTGGGACAGGTGCCGGTGGGGAGCGAGCCGGACGGGCCGCTCGCCGTCCAGCTCGACGCCGTTTTGAAAACGACAGGCTATTCGCGGACGAAGGTGCGGACCGCCGTCGACCTCATTGACCGCCAGGGAGCGTGGACGCTTCTTCCGCGCCGCAGGCACTTCGGTGTTTTGAAGTTCGTGGCGTCGGCCCGGGAGGCACGCGAATATGCCGACACGGTGGGCAACCGGGCGCTGGCCACGTTTGTGCGGACCCTGTTGCGGGCCGTCCACGCCGACGCGTTTCGGGAGTGGTGGCCGCTCGACCTGCGGGCCGTCGGACGCCGGGCAGATCTGTCCCGAGACCGCCTCCGTGCCGGGCTGCGCTACCTGGAAGAGCAGGGACTGCTCCGCTGGAACCCGCCAGGCGCAGCCCTGCAGGTTGAGCTCGCGCATCCCCGCGCGTCGAAACTGCCCGTGGACGACCAGGCCGTCCAGAACGCCCGACAGCGGGCCGAAACACGGCTTCAGTACATGCTCCGCTATACCCGGTCGGTGGCCTGTCGGCGCTGGACCCTGCTTGCCTACTTCGGGGAGGCGACCGACGAGCAGTGCGACGCGTGCGACGTGTGTCTCGGGCGGCATCAGCCCACGGCCATCACCCCCGATGACGAACCGATCCTCCGCCGCATCCTGGAGCAGGTGGCGGCGTCGGTCCCGCGCGGGGAGTGGTTCGACGACCCGCCGGCGCCACCCCGACGGGTCGACGAGCTCGTGGAGTGGCTCGTCGAGGAAGACTACCTGGCCGTGGAGGACCCCCTCGACGGATCGGTGCGCCTCACGGAGAGGGCGGAGAACTGGCTCTGAGGCGGTGGGGCAGGCTACGGCGCATCGGGGGCCTCCCGAGAGCGGTTCTGAAGAGAGTCCGGAAGGCTCCGAGAATCAGGCCTGCGTCGGTCCGGGCGCCGCAGGGCCTGGAGGGTATCAATAACGGTCTGGTACATGCTCTCGAAGCGACCCGGGCGGCGGGTATAATGGCGCAGGGTGGCCTCAAATTCGGACGGCTCCACGTCGTACCGGGCGAAGATCGAGTCGCGAAGGCTCGGCGGCGTCGCCACGTCCTGAGATTGGCGGGAGGAGGCTACGTGCAGCTCCGTCAGCACGCGCGTGAACGTGCTATCCGGAAGCGGCTCGTCGCCGGCCGAGAACCCCGAGCACCCCATCAGTACGCCGAGGCCGACGAGAGCTGCGAATGCGCCCCACCGTCGAGGGGGGACCGACCGGAGAAAAGAAGAGATCGTAGGCATTACTTCGCGGCGGTCGACGACGCATCCGGTGAGCCGCTCCCTTCCGCGGTGCGGAACGTACGGGCCATGACCTCCATCTGCCGAAGGAGGTCGAGCTTGTCGTTGTCGGGGGCAAAGATTGACCCGTCCAGCATGTACACCCGGTCCGTGGCCTGGTCGTAGAACGTATAGTTTACGAAGGGACCGCCGCCCCCAATAGGTTGAAGCTCGTTGTCGCTCCCGAGGGGGGCCACCATGTACCACAGACCACGCGAGTCATACGCGTACCGGTCCAGGAAGGAGCGTTGCTCGGTTTCGAGGGGACGCCGGTAGTCAACCTTTACGAACCCCTGCACGTTGCCCCGAAGGTAGCGACGCGTGAGTGAGTCGCGGGTGTTGTAAATCCACTCGGGAGTGATCTGGTCGGGACTGACATCCTCGACGTAGTAAACAAAGAACTCACGTCGCGTCTGGGCCAGGAGTCGACGCAGCCAGACGAATCCCTCCGATTCGGTCGTGGTGTCGATGGCAATCTGAAAGTCCGACTGCACGTTTACGGCAAAATCATGGCGCCGCATGAGGGTATCTTCGAGGGCCGACCGGCGATTCTCGTCGTACATGTTCCGGTCCATGCGCTGGAGCGTCGCCTCCGTGAACGAATTCCGGATCTCCGCCCCCTGCCCCCGAAACGTTTCGGCAAGCGCGTCCGGGCTGGACGCCGCGACGTAGTAGATGCGTTGGCTGCGGCGCCACAAATTCGGCTTGGAGACCACGGCGGTCTGTCCGTTTAGGATGGCCTGTTCCGCCTCGTCCGAAAGGCGCCGTCGCAGAAATGATGTTTCGTTTGTCGAGTCGCTGAGGGGCGCCGCGATGATGACGTTTTTCAAGTCCTGGACGCGCTCGTACGTGCGCTCGTCTGTTAGCTCGATGTGGCGCAGCTGAAAAGAGCGCTCCGAGACCGGGAGGGTTTCGACCCAGGGCGTGACGTTCGTGCGCAGCGCCTCGCCGCTGGGGCCCGTCCAGTGCGAACTGTCCATCACGACGGTAATCTCGCCCTCGGGGCCCACGGCACGAGGGCGGTAGTCGCCCTCACACCCGGAAAAGCAGAGAAGCAGGCTGGCGAGCAGCGTCCCCACGAGAAGCCGGCGAGAGACAGCAAGAGCACGGCGCATAGGCGGAGAAGTTGAAGGCTGAGGCGAGATAAGATTCATCCACCTCACACGCCCAAGCATTGAGATTGCTCCGGGCGGGCAAACGTCTCGGGGCCAACGACTAGGCTTCCCGGCGTTCCGAAAGACGAGCGAGTATACATCCTCCAATCTCACGCAGGATTGGGCTGGAGTGTGGGGGCTGGCGTCCCGGACTTGAGATGGCGAGCAAATGCCTCAACTTCGGCGAGCCGGTCCGTCATCGGCCGCTCGGAAGCCTCCCAGAGGGCCTCAACGTGGTTGATGAGGGCAGAGCCCACAATAAAGCCGTCGGTGTGCTGACTCAGCTCCATCGCGTCGTCGTGGGTCTTAATGCCGAAGCCGACGAGAAGGGGGTTCTGGTCCACAAAATTCTGGGCGTGCATCAGGTACTCGTCCACACTCGGCGTTTCAGCAAGGTCGCTGCCCGTGAGTCCGGTTACGCTGACGGCGTACACGAAGCCCGTGGCCCGCTCGTCAACAACCCGAACCCGCTCGTCGGAGGTGTTGGGGGCGATCAGGAAGACCAGCTCCAGGCCGTGGGCGGCGGCTGCGTCGCAGAGTGCCTCGCTCTCCTGCGGGGGAAGGTCCGGCAGGATGAGGCCGTCGACGCCGGCGTCCGCCGCGTCCCGGCAGAAGGCGTCGATCCCGTACTTGAACACCGGGTTGATGTACCCCATCAGCAGGAGAGGCGTGTCGCTGTCCTCCCGAAATGCCTCGACGGTCTGGAGGGTGTCGGCCAGCGTGACCCCGTGGGACAACGCCTGGGCGCTGGCCCGCTGGATGGGGCGCCCCTCGGCCAGCGGATCGCTGAAGGGCATCCCCAACTCGATGAAGTCGGCCCCTCCGCGATCGATCGCGTGGAGCAGGGGGACTGTCGCATCGGGGTTTGGGAACCCATCCGTCAGGAAGAGCCCCATGGCTTTCTCGTCCGGGCCAAGGGCGTCGAACGTCTCGTCGAGTCGGGACATGGTGGTGGGGGAGAAGGGGAAAAGATGGCGAGGGGCACCGAGACGGGTGCCGTTACCGGTGTGCGGCGATGGTCTGCATGTCCTTATCGCCTCGACCGGAGCAGTTAAAGACCAGCACGGCGTCTTCCCCTCGCTCCTCGGCCAGGTTTCGTGCCAACTCGGGCAGGAGAGCCACGGCGTGTGCCGTCTCGAGCGCCGGAATGATGCCTTCCGTACGAGACAGCAGCTCCACCCCGTCCAGGGCCTCGTCGTCGGTCACCGGGTGATACGTGACGCGCCCCTCATCGCGCAGGTGGGCGTGCTCGGGCCCCACTCCGGGATAGTCGAGACCGGCGGAGAGTGAATGGGCGAGACTTACCTGACCGGTATCGTCTTGCAACAGGTAGCTCATCGCCCCGTGCAGGACGCCCGGCGACCCCTCGGCAAGGGTGGCCGCGTGGTCGCCGTCGAGGCCGCCGCCCGCCGCCTCCGTCCCGTGCAGCTGCACCTCGGGATCGTCGAGGAACGGATGGTAGATGCCAATGGCGTTGGAGCCGCCCCCCACGCAGGCCGCAATGGCGTCTGGCGTCTCCTGGCCGGTCTCCTCGCGGAGCTGGTGGCGCGTCTCGGTGCCGATCACTCGGTGAAAGTTGCGCACCATCATGGGGTACGGGTGCGGGCCGACGACGGAGCCGATGATGTAAAACGTGTCGTCCGGGTTAGACACCCAGTCCCGGATGGCCTCGTTGGTGGCCTCCTTCAGGGTTTGGCTGCCCGAGGTCGCCGCCCGAACCTCTGCGCCCAGCAACTCCATGCGCTCCACGTTGAGGCGCTGACGCTCCATGTCTTCCGCGCCCATGTAGATGACGCAGTCGACCCCAAACTTGGCGCAGACCGTGGCGGTGGCCACCCCGTGCTGCCCAGCCCCGGTCTCGGCGATAATACGCTCCTTGCCCATGCGCGTGGCCAGCAGGATCTGGCCGAGCGTGTTGTTGATTTTGTGGGCCCCGGTGTGGCAGAGGTCCTCCCGCTTCGCGTAAATGCGGGCCCCACCGATCCGTTCGGTCAGGCGGTCGCAATAGGAGAGAGGGGTGGGCCGGCCGGCGTATTCGTTGAGGAGGGCGCGGAGCTCGGCCTGGAAGTCCGGGTCGTCCTTGTACGTGGCGTAGGCGGCCTTCAGCTCCTCCAGAACAGGGGTGAGGGTCTCCGGCACGTACGCCCCCCCGTACGAGCCGAAGTGACCATCGGTGTCGGGAAGGGTGTCCGCACGAGACGTAGTAGCGGGAGAGGACATGGCGGGCAGCTCTTGCAGAGTGAATAGTGGTCGGGAATACCGATACTCTCTTACGCGAAACTCGCGGTGCGGTCCAGGTCAGGGGTCATGCGTTTCGGCTTCTTCCAACTCGGCCGTCGCGTCCTGAAAAGCATCCATGAACGCGTCGATCTTCTCAAAGCTCTTCTGCCCGGGGGCAGACTCCAGGCTGCTGGATAGATCGACGGCAAACGGGCGCATCGTCTCGAGCGCCCGGGCCACGTTGTCGGCGTTGAGCCCACCGGCCAGGAAGACCGGATAGTCCTCGGCGAGTTCGCGGGCGAGGCGCCAGTTGAACGATTCGCCGGTGCCGCCCCACACGCTTGAATCGTGGGTGTCCAGCAGAAAGTACTCGACCACGTCCTCGTAGCGCTCGAAGAGCGTCCGGAGCTGGTTCGGGGCCGCGTCGTGCCGCACGTGAATCGCCTTGATCACGGGGCAGTCGACGCGCTCCGCGACGTGGGCAGGCTCCTGACCGTGCAGCTGAGCAAGCTCAAAGCCGGCGGTGTCCACGGCCTCGTTGATGGTATCTGCGCCGTCGTTGACGAACACCCCAACCGGGGCCGGGCCGTGCACCCATTCGATGATGTCGCTGGCCAGGGCGGGGGGCGCGTAGCGAGAGCTCTCCTCGTGCTGGATGAAGCCGAGGTAGTCGGCCCCGGCGCCCGCCAAGTAGCGCGCGTCTTCAAGTTCTGTAATGCCGCAAACCTTTAGCTCAACTCCCATGGGGCGTTGCTCTGTGGATGGGGAAAGCAGATGAAATAAGCACCGTCACGAGACCGACATCAATCGATCGTTAGCCGGCCTGCTGGGCGGCAATCTTCTTGCCTTCGGCACGAAGCTGAGAGAGGGCCTCGCCGGGATGGTCCGCACGCATCAGGTGCTCGCCAATGAGCACGCCGTTGATGCCGGCCTTCCGGAGGCGCACGAGCGTTTCGGGATCGCTCAGCCCGCTCTCGGCCACGCGCCCGACTCCTTTCGGGGTTTGGTCAAAAATACGGAGCGAGTTTTCGAGGTCGACCTCAAAGGTGTGGAGGTCTCGGTTGTTGACCCCGAGGACGCTCACCTGATCCCAGTCGATCTTGTCGAGGTCCTCTTCCTCGTATACCTCCACGAGACAGGACAGCCCGAGCTCGGTGGCGGCGGTGTGCAGGTCGGCGAGCTGGCCCGCCTCGAGGGCCGTCGCGATGAGGAGGACCGCGTCGGCCCCCACCGCCCGCGCCTCCACAAGTTGATACGGGTCGACGATGAAGTCCTTCCGCAGCAGTGGCGTCTCGGGCACGTGGGCCCGGATCCAGGCCATGTGCTCCAGGGCCCCCCCGAAGTGGAGCGGCTCCGTAAGCACACTAATCGCGGCCGCGTCGTGCTCGGTGTACTGTTGAGCAATGGCGGCGGGATCGAACGGCTCCCGGATGACGCCTTTGGAGGGGGACGCCTTTTTGACCTCTGCGATGAATGAGAGCCCCCGTTCCTTCAAGGCCGTCGCGAGGGAGAGGGGCTCCCGGTCGTCGTAGAACGGGCGCTCCTCGAGCTCCGAAACCGGCGTTTCTTTTTTCCGCTGCTCCACGAGCTCGCGGGTGTCGTCGATGATGTCGTCCAGGATGCTCACGGTGAAAAGGGGCGGTGTTGGGGAGGACAGGGCGAGTGCCGTCGCGGGCCGTCCGGCGCCTTACTCTGACTTGGCCTTCTTCGACACGCTTGCGAGGGTTTTGAGGGTGTCGAGCGCGGCGCCCGAGTCAATGCTCTCCGCGGCGGCCTCCAGGCACGCGTCGAGGTCGGCGTACTGGTCGCTGACGTGGAGCGCGTAGGCGGCGTTCAGCAGCGCGATGTCGCGCCGGGGGCCCTGATCCTCGCCGGACAGAATGTTGCGGAGGATGGAGGCATTTTCCTGGGCGGTGCCGCCTTCGAGGGCGGAGATGGAGGACCGGTCCAGGTCGTGGCTCTCCGGGCCGATCTCGTGGCTCCGCGGGACGGGGTTCTGGTCGGAGGCGTCGTACTCGAAGAGCGTGGTGGAGGCGGAGACGCTGACCTCATCCAGCCCGTCGTCGGCGTGGAGCGTGATGACGTGGTCGGTGTCGAGCTCGGCCAGGATGCGCACCATCGTCTGCGCCGTGTTTGTGTCGAAGGCGCCCACGATCTGCCGGGTGACGCCGGCCGGGTTGCAGAGGGGGCCGAGAATGTTGAAGAAGGTGCGGACGCCGAGCGCCTTGCGCACCGGCATCACGTGCCGCATGGCGGGATGGAAGAAGGGGGCAAACAGGAACGCGATCCCGGCTTCGTGGAGGCAGTGCTCGACGCCCTCTTTTTCGAGGTCGATCTGCACGCCGAGCGCCTCCAGAACGTCGGCGGACCCGGACTGGGACGAGACGGAGCGGTTGCCGTGCTTGGCTACGGTCGCGCCGGCGCCCGCCGCGATGAAGGATGCGGTGGTGGAGATGTTGAAGGTGCTTGCCCCGTCGCCCCCAGTGCCGCACAGGTCGATGGCGTGAGGGTCGTCGGTCTCCACCGAAACGGCAAACTCCCGCATGGTCTTCGTGAACCCGACCAGCTCGTCCAGCGTCTCGCCACGGGTGCGCAGGCCCATCAGGAGGGCGGCGGTGTGTTCGTCGCGCGCGGAGCCGTCCATCATCGCGGTCATGGCCTCCTCGGCCTCCGGGCGGGAGAGGGGATCGCCGTCGGCGATGGTTTGAAGCAGGGTGTTCACAGGCAAAAAGGGATTTCGAGGAAGAAGTGGAGGGGCTACGGGGTGCGGGCAGGGGACCGCTCGTCCAGCGCGATCGAGAGCCAGTTGGCAATGATTGTCGGCCCGGCCCGTGTCATCACGCTTTCCGGGTGAAACTGGATGCCGTACAGCGGGTGGGTGCGGTGGCGGAGGGCCATGATCGTGTCGCGCTCTTCCGTCGTGGCCGTCACCTCCAAGTCATCGTGCGGAAAGGTGTCCGGGTCGATGACGAGGGAGTGGTACCGGGTCGCATCGAACGACGGGTCGACGTCCTCGAAGAGCGAAGTGCCCTCATGGTACACGGGGCTCGTCTTGCCGTGCATCAGCTCATCGGCCTGCGTGATGGATCCGCCAAAGACCTCTCCGATGGCCTGGTGCCCAAGGCAGACGCCCAGGATGGGGGTCGTTTCGCCGAGTTCCCGAATGACCGGTTCCGTAATGCCGGCCTCCGACGGATGACCGGGGCCCGGAGAAATCAGGATGCCGTCCGGGTCCAGGTCTGCCACGTCCGCGACCGTGAGGTCGTCGTTGCGGACCACCTCCAAATCATCCGTCTTCCGGCCCGCAAGGTGGACGAGGTTGTAGGTGAACGAATCGTAGTTGTCTATGACCAGAATCATCGGCGGGGAGGAATATGGAGCGGGGGGGCGAAGAGGGCCTCGTTGAGCGAGGACGGGCG
>NZ_CAMTTF010000014.1 GCF_947077765.1 Salinibacter grassmerensis
GGGGGGGGCTGGTTGTCGCCGGGCTGCGCGTCGGAGGGCGGTAGGTGTGCCGAGCAGGTCGACGCCGCTGGCAGTCAGTGCGTGCGGACCAGGCCGACCCGGTCGCGCACCTTTTCCAGAAGGGGCTCGGCCCGGGCCCGAGCGTCCTTTGCGCCCTGCCGGAGCACGTCGCGCACGTAGTCCGGTCGCTGTTCGAGGTCTTTGCGCCGGGCCCGTGCCCCGGCGAAGTGCTCCTCGATCAGTTCCTTGAGTGCCTGCTTGGCGTGCCCGTAGCCGTATCCGCCGGCCCGGTACTTTTCCGCGATCTCTTGCTGGGTCTCCTCATCTGCAAACAGGGTGATCAGCGCAAAGACGTTGCAGGACTCGGGGTCCTTCGGTTCGTCGAGGGGGGTGGAGTCGGTTACAATGTTCATCACCTTCTCCTCAAGCGCATCGCCCTCGTCGAAGATGCCGATGGTGTTGTCGTAGCTCTTCGACATCTTGCGCCCGTCGGTGCCAGGGATCACGGCCACGTCGTCGAGAATCTGGGGCTCGGGGACGGGGAGGAGCGGCTCGTCCTCCGGGCAGAACCGGTTATTGAAGCGACGGGCCAGGTCGCGGGCGATCTCCAGGTTCTGCTTCTGGTCCGCCCCCACAGGCACCAGCGAGCCGCCGTACGCGAGAATGTCGGCGGCCTGCAGCACCGGGTAGTTGAAGAGGCCCGCGTTCGGCGTGAGGCCGGCGTCCACCTTGTCTTTGTAGGCCACCCCTTTCTCGAGGGTGCTCGTCGGGAGGAGGTTGAAGAAGATCCACATGAGCTCGGTCACCTCCGGCACGTCGCTCTGCACGAAGAGGGCCGCCTCGTCCGGGTCGAAGCCGAGGGCGAGGTAGTCCAGTGCCACGTTGAAGGTGTGTTCGCGGAGCCGCTCCGCGTCCTGCACCGTCGTCATCGCGTGGTAGTTCACGATGAAGTAGTAGGCGTCGTGCTGCTGATGCAGGTCGATGTGTTGGCGAAGCGCCCCGAAGTAGTTGCCCAGGTGCAGGCGGCCGGACGGCTGGATGCCGGAGACCACGACCGGGTCGGCGGGGCGTTCGGTGTCCGGGAGCGAGGCAGAGTCGGGGGCTTCCATCGGGGCAAGGGGCGTGAGGCGTGAGGAGAAATACGTGAGGCTTGCTAGGCCGCGTCGCCGATGCGCCGCTGGAGGGCGTCGAGGGCGTCGAGGCGGTCCTGGCTGTTGCTCCGGATGGCTTGAAGCACACCGCGGGTGCGCATCTGGTGTTCGAGGTCGAGCTCTTCCCCGAGGGCGTCGTTGAACGCCGTTTCGAGGTCGCGGAGCTCCTCGAACAGATCGCTCAGCGACCCCTTCAGCGTGAAGTCCTCAGGAGAGAGGTCCGTGCCGTTGTATGGGGTGCCACCGCAACTCAGGACAGTCTCGGACAGCTTGCCCACGTCGGTGCGGGCGGTCTTCTGGAGGCGCTCCAGTACGTCCACGACGCGCTCGTCGTCGCAGTGGCGGATGGCGGCCCCGTAGTGGTGGTTCAGTTCAATGTGCTGCCGGATGAGCGGGTCGATGCGGTCGACCGTCTCGGACCGGCTAAGCGTCTGGCCGGCCCAGCCGCGGTTGAGAAGGGCCTCTTTGATTGGGTTCGGCATAACCGGGGAGAAGAATCAGGGGAAAGATCTTGATTGGTACCGTCGTCCGGGGGCGAAGTTTGCAGGCAAACGGCGTGTGCGGGCGACAGGCGGATCGTGTCCACGCGGTCACAACAATCCTTCCGAGGCCACGCGCAGGGCCTGGCGGAGGGCAGCGGCTTTGTCCCGGGTCTCCTCGTACTCGCGGCTGGGATCGCTGTCCGCAACGATGCCCGCCCCGGCCTGCACATACGCCGTCTCGTCGGCCACGACCATGGTGCGGATGGTGATGCAGGTGTCGAGGGTGCCGGAGAAATCGACGTAGCCGACGGCCCCGGCGTACACCCCGCGCCGGGAGGGCTCCAGGTCGTCGATGATTTCCATCGCCCGCACCTTGGGCGCGCCGCTGACCGTCCCGGCCGGGAAGCAGGCCGCCAGGGCATCCATGGAGCTCTGGTCGGGGGCGAGCGCGCCCTTCACCGACGACACGATGTGCATGACGTGGGAGTACCGTTCGACGTAGGCGTACCGGTCGACCTCCACGGTGGCGTACTGGCACACGCGGCCGAGGTCATTGCGGCCGAGGTCGACGAGCATCAGGTGCTCGGCGCGCTCTTTGTTGTCGTTGAGCAACTCGTCGGCGAGGGCTTCGTCTTCGTCCTCGTCGTCGCCCCGTGGCCGCGTCCCCGCAATGGGCAAGACCTCGGCGGTGCCGTCCTCGGCCCGCACCAGCACCTCCGGCGACGAGCCCACGAGCGCAAGGTCGTCGAGGTCGAGGTAAAAAAGGTAGGGCGACGGGTTGACCTGCCGCAGGGCACGGTACAGGTTGAAGCGGTCGCCGTCGAAGGAGGTCGCAAAGCGCTGCGACAGGACGACCTGGAAGATGTCGCCCTTCTGGATGTGATCCTTGGCCGTGCGGACGGCGTCTTCGAAGGCGGGCTGCTCGATGTTGGAGGCAAGTTCCTCGCGCGTCCACTCGACGGGGGCCGGGGGATCGGACGGGCGCTTGAGGTCCGCCTCCAGGTCGGCGAGGCGGGTCTGGGCGTTTTCGAACGCGGCCCGCAGGTCCGTCTCCTCGTCGACGAACACGTTCGCCATTAGCACGAGTTGGTGACGGACGTGGTCGAAGGCCGCGACGGTATCGTAGAAGCACCACACCGCGTCGGGGAGGCCGAGGTCATCAGGGGGAGCGTCCGGAAGGTCCTCCACGAGACGCACGGCGTCGTATCCGAGGTAGCCAACGGCCCCCCCGCGCAGCCGGGGAAGGTCCGGCAGTTCGACCTCCTCGTACCGGTCTAGATAGGCATCCAGCACCTCAAAGATGGAGCCGGTGGGGGTGGGAAGATCGGCCTCGGGGGAAGGTGTGCGGCGCTCGTCCACCTCGACCGTCGCCCCAAACTCCTGGCCCGTCAGAATGCGGTACGGATCACGCCCCAGGAAAGAATAGCGCGCCAACTTCTCCCCACCCTCCACGCTTTCGAAGAGAAAGCTGAATGGGGAGTCCTCTCGGAGGGCGAGGTACGCCGAGACTGGCGTGAGCAGATCGGCACTCCGGCGGGCGTGTACCGGCACCACGAGACGCGACAAGCCGTCGGCCCGGGCCGTGTCTACACGTGTGCGAAAGTCGTCGTAGGTCATGTGTGGAGAGGGGAAAGGGGCAAAACAAAAACCCGCTACCAGTTGGCAGCGGGTCCAGAGCCATTCAGTACGAGGGGCAGTGCACGGCAGTTAGGCATGCAGAGGGCTCTTGACCCGTAGAGAGGGGGACCAGAGCCACCATCCGAGAGATGTGATGCTAGCTTTGTCAATCATACAGTTGTAGGGTACCACCCAGAACCGTTATTCGCAACGGGAACGGTTTGAAATTCAATTGAGAGGACCTGCGGAGGGAAATGGCGTCTGTCCCCAGCCTGGATTCGTTGTGCTGAGAAGGGGGAACCTGTAGCCGGCTCAGGTTTTGATTTCACGAAGTTCTCCCTCCGATCCCCACCTACGCAGCTATGCCTCTGGTGCAGGTCCTCCGCGAGCGGTTGCGAGGATACCGTCCACGCCTGGAGGCCATGGTCTTCGGGCTCTCCCTGTTGGGGATTCTCGACGTCGTGCATCTCTTAATCCAGCAGGAAAGATCCTTCGCGGATGGATGCCTCGGGGGCTCGGCGTTTGGAGCGGGTCCATCCATGTTCGATTGCGCGGCGGTCACCACCGGGGCGGGAAGTACTCTTCTAGGAGTCCCCAACACAATCTGGGGGCTCGCATTCTATGGAATGGTCGGTGTGCTCACCATCGCTGTCTTCTGGGTTGTGCCGAGGATCCGGAAGTGGGTCCATGGGGCCCGACTCGGTGCCCTCACGGGCGGGATTGCGTACTCGGTGTACCTTGCGTACCTCCAGATCGGCCCCCTGGACACCCTGTGCCTGCTGTGTCTGGGCTCGTCCCTAATTACGACCTTCCTGTTTGCGGGACAGGTTGCCCTGCTTGCTTCCTCACCAACACTCCCCCCTGATTCTATGTCGTCTCGACTCGCAAAACGGCAGGTTGCCCTCTTCGCCTACCTTATCGCCGCCGCGGCCGTCCTCGTCGGGGCGGACCTCGTTTACTTCGACGAGACGAGCGCAGCGGCCCCACAAGCCCGCTCCGCGTCCGGATCGGCCGCGTCGGCCCAGTGCGAGCTCGATGACTCGAAGACGCCACTTCAGGACCAGGGCTCCTCACTGGTTGGCTTTCAAGATATCACCGAGGGCAGCAACGAGTCCGGCGTGACGGTTGTCGAGTACTTTGACCCAAACTGTCCGCACTGCAAGGACTTCCATCAGGTCATGAAGCGGGTGGTGGATGCCCACCGCGACGAGGTGCGGTTTGTCTACAAGCCGTTCCCACTCCGTCGCTCGTCGCTCCCAGAGATCCAGGCCCTGTACGTAGCGGCCCAGTCCGATAAGTTCGCCGAAATGCTGGAGGCGCAGTATGCTCGCCAGGGGCCGGGCGGCATTGGGATGGGGGATCTTCGCACCATCGCGGAAGAGATTGACCTTGATCCCGGTGTGCTGAGCGAACGGGTGGAGCAGAATGAGTACCGGGATCAGGTTCTCCAGCAGCGAAAGCGGGCCGTGAAGGTTGGGGTCGACAGCACCCCGACTGTGCTGATCAACGGGCACTTTGTGGAGTCCCGCACGCAGGAGTGCCTGAACACCTTCATCGAACAGGCGAAAGACGGAACCCTCGGCGGCACAGCGTCCGGATGAGGGCCCTCGCTCGGTGTGAGGTGGATGGCTCTCGGTGCCTGCACGGATCATTCGCAACTGGGCATGGCAGTTCCAGACGCTCTTGCCGACGTACTCCGGGCCCCCGATGTGCAGGCCCATTGGTTCGCCGACGACGGCACGTTCCCCAACAACGAGACCCTCCCGGCGCTGGTCGTAAAGAAGGGAATTCGGCACGACGTTGAGGATTGCGCCCAGGTCTTCGAACGTCTTTTCCGGCGACACGACTGGCACGGCGCCTGGCGCAACGGGATCTACGCGTACCCCCACTACCACAGCACGGCGCACGAGGTGCTGGGAGTGGCGTCGGGGACGGCCCGTGTGCAACTGGGCGGTCCCGAAGGGGACACATTCAACGTGACGTCCGGAGATGCGCTGGTGTTGCCGGCCGGGGTGGCACACAAGAACCTCGGTGCCGACCGCGACTTTCTCGTCGTTGGGGCCTATCCGGCGGCCTGTCCGGATTGGGACCTGAAGCGGGGCCGTCCCGGCGAGCGCCCCGATGCCGATCGCAATATCGAACAGGTCCCCCGTCCGCGCCTCGATCCCCTGTACGGGGCCGACGGCCCGCTCCCCGACCACTGGGGGGCGGTCACATAGGGACATCTCCCGGCCCACATGCCCCCGCGAATGCACCGTGTCCGGTGGACGAGGGCGCTGGCTTTTCCCGCAGACGTCATCTCTCCGTGTCGCTCTTCGTTACCAAGCTTCTAAGCCTCTTCATTCACCCTTTGTCCCTCGGGATGCTGCTCGTGGGCACGGGGGCTTTGGCGGCCTTCCGGTGGAGACGAAGCGGGATGGCGCTGGTGGGTGGGGGCATCCTGGTCCTGTGGGTGTTTTCGGCACCTGTCGTCGCGGACCGGCTTCGAGGGCGTCTGGAAGGACAGTATCCACCGACGCACGCAGACTCTCTTCCGTCGGCGGAGGCCGTCGTGGTATTGGGGGGCGGCGTAAGTCCGCCTCGTCCCCCTCGCATCCACCCGGACCTCAACAACGCCGCCGACCGGGTGTGGCACGCGGCGCGTCTGTATCAGGTCGGCAAGGCGCCCCTCGTTATCGCCAGTGGGGGCACCCAACCCTGGAAGAATCAGCGTGCTCTGGAGGCGCCCGCCACGAAGGTGCTTCTGCAGGACTGGGGAGTTCCGGGGGACTCCATTCTCCTCGAGTCGAAAAGTGCCAACACGTACGAAAACGCCACGCGAACGGCAGGGTTGATGGAGCAGCGGGGGCTCGACTGTGTGCTCCTGGTGACCTCGGCCCTGCACATGCCCCGGGCCCTCGCGGTCTTTCGGAGCGCGGGCATCAAGGCAGTGCCGGCGCCGACAGACTTCCAGGTCGGGGACCGACGTTATACCGTGCTCGACGTGCTCCCCGACGCTGGGGCCCTCGCCGGATCCACCGCCGCCATCCGCGAATATGTTGGGTATCTCGTGTACGACTGGCGCGGATGGATTAACGGCACGTCTTCGTACACGGAAGGCACGACGGCCCACTGCACACCCTCCGCCACGGCCACCGCCCATTGACGGCGTGCGGTTGGTCCCTCGACGATGCATCCTTCCGACTGGGCAACGCAACATGCCCCCTGACACGCTGACGCTATTCTACCGCTTCGGGGTTGCTCTCGTCCTTGGGCTTTTCATGGGGCTACAGCGCGAATATGCGTACCGCGACCGGGCCGATGGGGACGGAGAGTTGCTCGCTGGCGCGCGGACCTTTCCCATCATTGCGCTCCTGGGGGCGGCGTCGGCCCTCGGGGCCGCCGAGCTCGAAAGCGGGTTGCCGTTCGCAATGTCTGTTATTGCAATAGGGGTATTGCTTGCCGTCGGGCATTTCCTTCAGGCCCGGGCACGAGACACTGGTCTGACCACCGAAATGGCGGCGCTCGTGGCCTTCTTCACCGGGGGGCTTTGCTACTGGGGGTACCTCCGCCTGGGCGCGGCCCTCGGGGTGGGGACGGCGGTGCTCTTGTCGCTGAAGGTACAGACCCATGCCCTCGCCCGCACGCTGGACCAGGAAGACGTGATCGCGACCCTCAAGTTTGCGGTCATCACGGTCATTGTGCTGCCCCTGCTGCCTCAGCAGGGCTACGGCCCGTCGCCGTTCGACGTGCTGGTCCCGTATAACGTCTGGCTCATGGTCGTGCTGATCTCCGGAATCAGTTTTCTGGGGTACGTACTCATCAAGGTCGTGGGCCCGCGTCGTGGGGTGGGGCTGACCGGCATTCTTGGGGGCCTCGCATCAAGCACGGCCGTGACGTTGAGCGTCGCGGAGCGGAGCCGAGACTCGGAGGGACTAGACCGGCCCTTCGCATTGGCTGTGCTCCTGGCCTGGGCCATTATGTTCGTCCGTGTCATCGTGGAAGTGGCGGTCATCAATCCGTCCCTGCTCTTGACCGTCTGGGCGCCCGTCCTGGGGGTTTTCGTTGTAATCCTCGCCTACTGTGGGTACCTGTACGGCGTGCAGCCAGCCGAAAAGCACGACGAACCCCAGACCGTCAAGAATCCGTTTCGCCTCGGTCCTGCAATCACGTTTGGGGTGTTATACGCCGTCATCCTCGTCCTGTCGAACGGGGCGCAAACCTACTTTGGCGACGCGGGTGTGTACCTGTCGAGCGTCGTGGCGGGGCTGGCGGACGTGGACGCCATCACCCTTTCGATGGCTCGGCTTCACGAAAGTGGAGACGTGGGGGCGGTGCCCGCCACCCGTGCCATCGTGATCGCGGCGGCCGCCAATACGGTGCTGAAGGGGGGCATCGTGGCGCTCACCGGCACGTCGGGCCTGCGGCGGGCGGTGGTGCCGGGCCTGCTCTTGATTGTGGGGGCGTCCGGTGTGGCCCTGCTTTTCATTTAGGGCCTTGAGTACGTGGCGGGCGGGCGCGGCGGCCTGTGCGGTGCAGCATCGATGCAACCATGAGCCACCAACCCATGCAGGTCTATCATCGGCCCATCGTTGGGGTCCTGATTCTGACACTGGTGCCCGTTTCGGTGGGGTGGGCACAGGAGGAGCGTGTGCCGGGCGACACGAGCGAAGCCTGGCACGAAGACGCCTGGACGCCGATCATCGAGCAGGACGGGCTACAGATTTCCTACATCTACTACCCGGAGGCCGATACCAGGCACGACGGGGTCGTGCTGCGTCTCGTAAATGAGAACGAGGTGCCGGTCCGGTACGGATTCACGATCATCTTCCGGGCGCCCGCGGCGGACACCACGGCCCCTGTTCGAGGCCGCGTCGGGCCCGACGCGACAAAGACTGGGGATGACGCCGGCCTCTTCTGGGTGCCGTTCCGGGGGAAAGACCGAAGCCTGGGGGAAATCGGGCTTCGGGGGCTGTCCGTGGTTCCCCTTCAGCCGGATGCTTTCGATTGATTCCGTCCGCACGGGAGCAGGGTGAATGCTTCTTGGAAACTGTCCCGGGGCCGCACGCGCCCAAAACCGTCTGGCGTGCGCCTCGTACCCAAAGAGACAAGTAACCGTTTTCGACCCCGCACGTTGTCGCTTTCCAAACCCACTGTTCTCTCGTCGTGAGCACCACCGATGCCTTGTCCCCGGCGGAAACCACCGCCCCGACGGACGACGTGGATCCGGTTCTCAAGGAAGAAATCGAAAAGCGGCGGACATTTGCCATCATTAGTCACCCGGACGCGGGCAAGACGACCCTTACCGAAAAGCTTCTCTTGAAGGGAGGCGCCATTCACGAGGCCGGCGAGATCAAGGCCCGCAAGGCCGACCGCTTCGCGATGAGCGACTGGATGACGATGGA
>NZ_CAMTTF010000015.1 GCF_947077765.1 Salinibacter grassmerensis
CCCCACCACCTGCCGGCTGCCAAGCAAAGCAAGGTGGTGGGGGGAAAGGGCCTTTTTTTAGTTTAGGTATAGTTCACAGTAGGCCCGACGCGGACGTATCCACTTCTCACCAGACGTTCGCGTATTTCCTCATCTGCTGCCCACCAGCCCCTCCGAAATTCGTCGCGCGCTTCAGGGTTGTCTGCATAAGGATTGACATTACTTCCGTCAATTCTTGCGTTAACCCCCTGCTTGTAAATGTCCCGAAGTTGACTACCAGAGAGGCCAGAATCTTCTTCAAGCAGAGTAGCCACCAGGGCCGCACCGCCAGCAATGAACAGTCCTGCCATCACCGCCTTCGCGAAGGCATTGGAGCTGCTCTGAGGCTCCTGACTGCTCTCTCGCAGAGTAGTGGGACTTGACTCTCGTGTAGATCCCAGTGCACTGCCAGTGTGGACCGCCAACTCCGTGTTTTCACGGCTCTCTTCGACCGGCTGCACTTCGTCGGACCTGCTCATATTTTCGACTACGCTCATGTCCTTCGCCACGTCGGGAAGGTCCGATCCGCAGATCCCGAAGGCGCGATTCTGGTCGATCCGAAAGAAGAGGGGATCACCCTTATCGCCATGCACTAAATCGCCTTCGGTGACATACTCTGAAAACCTTCCAGTATGGACACCGACCATCAGCCGACGCGTGCTAACGCCAAGCTGATCTGCCATATCAGCAAGTTCAATATCTACCTTCCGCATGGGAGTCACTCGTTGCTGAATTGCGCGCGTCGCATCGCGCTAAGAATAGATTCTGGAACATCGAATCCGCGAATTTGACCATATCGGTCTTGCACTGCCCATTGAGCGAGGGGCATACCATCGAGTAGATAGTCATGCCGCGCACAGTCAGAGATCCACGATGTTGACCGCCCCGTGAGGTCAGCCAACTGATGATTGGACACAAACTGGGTCGCCTCATTCTCGTCCCAGTCTACTGTCTGATCGAGGGTCCTAGGCATATGGAGAACGAAGTTGATTACAGGGTGCGGAGCCATGCGTATACATATGGAACAGGTCGGTTCCCGAGGGTTCAATCTGTTGTCGTGCACGCACGACACACCATCTTTTGAGACCCGAAAGGTCTCCCAATCTCTCCCGCGTCGAGATATGGGAGTAGGTCAAGACCAAGGGGCGTTATCTTCTGATTGCACCCCTGCGGCCTACGGCCTACGGGGCCTCACCTTCCCATTTGGTCAGGTGTCTTGCGTCCATAGGACGCGCCCCATCGAGCGCGGGTGGGTGGGTGGCAACTTGTGGAGCGTACCGCCATACCCCTCCCGTAAAGATTATTTTAAGGGGTTGTTATCGGGGGCAGACATACCCCCTAAAGGCGCGCCATTAAACTGTCCAGACGGTCGAGGGGATCGCCTCGCGTATTGATCGTCAGCGACGGTGGGATCACCCCATCTGCAATGGTGACGCCCCACTCGTCGAGAAGATCACTGATGAGCTGAATCGCTTCTCCTTGATCGAGGTAAATTCGGGCATCATCCCATTCTGCATAGGGGATCTGATCCCGATTGAGACATCCCCACCAGCGCCCCATTTCAGCCCACTCATCCCCTTCTTCCACCCCTGGCCAAGTGTCGTATTCCTTGCCCATATACTTCGCCATATAGCCCTGGAGCTTGCCGTCTTGATTCACGAACGGCTCCAACTCAACCCCGCTTTTTCGGTGGGTGTCAGTATCACCCACTACGTCGTTCCACTGCTTAGAAAGCCACTGCACGGGGATGAAGTCTATCCCGAATATCATCAGGTGAAAGTGGGGAACGCCCCTCTCCTGAGGCTCCATTTTCCAGACCGCAGAGATATCAGGAAATCGCCTTTGGAGACGCTTCCAGAACACTTCTAAGTGCCGCTTGCACTCCCCCGGTGCGGGGTGATCTTCGTGATAAGTCAGGGTGACAAATAATCCACCCGCATCCCTCTCAACCGCGTGCAGTTTCTTTCTCAATCGCCGCCGACTGTCGGCAGAGAAGCCAGTGATTTCCCCTCGCTTTGAAGGCTCTTGGTCAGAGTCATCGACCCTATCATCTGGGTCACTGTCCACCTCTTGAGAACGATTTCCTCGATCAATAACGAGCTGGCGACCCCCAGACCTTACAGAAATGTGCGCATGGTCAAGTGCTGCTCTACCCCCGTCAGAAGCCTTTAAAGTGGCACAAAAACCCCCACCCTGGGGGTTTTGTGCCGGAACATCTCTACCTGTATTGATATTCTTTGTCATACCTCTAGGCCCCTCTGGTCCCCACCACCTGCCGGCTGCCAAGCAAAGCAAGGTGGTGGGGGGAAAGGGCCTTTTTTTAGTTTAGGTATAGTTCAC
>NZ_CAMTTF010000016.1 GCF_947077765.1 Salinibacter grassmerensis
GCCGTGTGCCCGCAAGGTGCCCGAGACGCTGGCCCAGAGTTTGCGCCTTGTTACATCCGACCCGAAAGGCCCTTTCGACCGAAGGGCTTTCCGGTCCCGATCGACATTGCGCCCGACAGTGCCACGCCCGACGACGTCTCTTTTGACCTCCCTTCCGACCTCTCCCTCACGCCCATGCAGTTTGTTGCCAGCTACCCGAAGAGCGGAAACACCTGGATTCGGCTCGTCGCCGCCGCGTACCACCTCTCGGACGAAGAGCTTTTGGAGTTCATGGAGTCCCACGATGCCTCCGCGGACATTCCCGTTGCCCTCCGATACACCGATGCGGAGCGGTACCAGTACCAGGCGGTGAGTCCTTTTCCTCTTTCAGAAATGAATTTTTCCCAGGAGGTCCGTCTGCGCCCCGCCGCCATGCTCGTGCTCAGGCGGGAAGCATACATGACCTCAACCCGGCGTCCGGTTCCGATCAAGAGCCATCACATCCACGCGGAGATCGACGGGATTGACCTGTGGAACTCGGTATGGACCGATCGGGTGGTCAATCCGGTCCGCGACCCGCGCGAGGTGTGTTGCTCCTTCGCTGCACACCGGGGCATGAACTATGAGGAGACAGCTGACCTCATGGCCGATTCCAAGGCGCGAATGGGCGAAGAACGGGAACGCGTTCACAGCCTAATCAGCAGCTGGTCCACCCACGTGCGCAGCTGGCTCAGCGCCGACGACACGCCCGTGCACAGCGTGCAGTACGAGGATCTGGCGGCGAACCCCGTCGACGAATTCTACAACATTCTCGAGTTCATGGAGGCGCCCGACCTGACCCGGGATCGCGTGAAAGAGGCCGTTGAGCAGACCCGATTCGACCGGATGCAGGAGCTGGAGTCGGAGCACGGATTCCCCGAAAAAACAGCGGACCAGGAGCAATTCTTCCGCTCCGGAAAGACGAGCGGATGGGAGGAGGAACTCCCCTCCGATGTGGCCCGCAAAATCGAGGACGATCATGGAGAAATGATGGAGCACCTGGGATACCTGTGACCCGTTCCTCGAGCGCCACACTCGCTCATCACTTCGCCCCGCACCAAACGGGCGTGTGCTCTGTCCGGCCAGACGGGCTCCGGCGGATTGGTGTCTCAAGACTCCCGTCTCTTCCTGCACGGCCATGAGCCGAATGGCCTACTCGACCCGCGCTCTCCTCTTTTCGGCAGACACTCCCTCGGAACTTTCTCGAAGAAGCGACGAGGGGACCGGCCTCGTCTTCAGCGAGGAATGAGCGTGCCATCTCGGGAAATCCGTACACAAATCTGTATACACAAAAAAGCACAGCCCCCGGCATCGGGCCGGAGGCTGTGCGCATGAGTGCTGGTTTTCCGAAGCTACGCCGAGAACGTCGTCAAGCGAGCTTCTGCTTGACTCGCCCCTGAACCGATTACTGGAGGAGCGAGAGCACGCTCTGGCCCGCCGCGTTGGCCTGCGCCAACTGCGCGGTCCCGGACTGCTGCTGCACCTGCAGCTTCGCCACCTGCGTCTGCTCCTTCGCAAAGTCCGCATCTTCGATCCGGCTCTGCGCCGCGTTTAGGTTCGTCCGGGAAGTCTCCAGGTTCGACTCCTTGAACGACAGCCGGTTCTGGCTTGCGCCCAGGTCACTGAGCTGGGTCGTCAGGTCGTTGATCGCCGCCTTCGTGTCCTCGACGATCGCCCGAGCTGCTCCCGCCGAGCCCCCCTCCAGGCGATCCCCGATGTTGTTGTTGTCGTTGACCGACACCTCAAAGGTCTTCGACTCCCCCTCCTCTACGTCGGCCCCCGTGAAGGACACATTGCTCGTGTTGAATGAAATTGTGGGGGTGGTGGCACCCGTCGCTCCCGACTCAAGCGTGACCGCCGTCGTTGCACTCAGGTCCGCCGTCTTGGTGGTGTTGGCGGTCTCGAACGTCACTACGTTGTCGGAGCCGCTGTTGTCGCCGTCGTCGGTGTCTGTCACCTTCACCTCGAAGGTGCCCCCCTCAAGACCCTCGCCCAGCTCCGTTGCCGTGCCCCCGTCGGAGGTAGACGTGGTCGCCGTGCTTGCCGTTATGTCCCCGGCCGAGAGACCGAGCTTGCTGTCGCTGAAGTCGCCGGAGATCACGTTCTGCCCATCTTCAGTGCTGGGATTGACGTTTCCGTCAATCCCCCGGTCCTCCGCGGTCGAGTTCCCGATGTTGACGTCAAAGGTCGAGTCCGCCTCCGCCCCGGT
>NZ_CAMTTF010000017.1 GCF_947077765.1 Salinibacter grassmerensis
GGCGCCATTCACGAGGCCGGCGAGATCAAGGCCCGCAAGGCCGACCGCTTCGCGATGAGCGACTGGATGACGATGGAGAAGGAGCGTGGCATCAGCGTCACGTCGTCTGTGATGAAGTTTCCCTACCGGGGCTATGAGCTAAACCTGCTCGACACCCCGGGCCACCGCGACTTTTCGGAGGACACGTACCGCGTCTTGACCGCGGTCGACAGTGTGATCATGGTGCTCGACAATGCGAGCGGCGTGGAGCAGCAGACGGAGAAGCTCATGGAGGTGTGCCGCATGCAGGACACCCCCATCATTACCTTCGTCAACAAGATGGACCGGCACGGGCTGCCGCCGCTCGACATCCTAGAGGACATTGAGGACACGCTCGATCTGGATACCGTGCCGCTCTCCTGGCCCATCGGGATGGGCAATCGCTTCCGCGGCACCTACAACCTGTATCGGGACGAGCTGCACCTCTTCTCCCACGCCGACATGGAGGGAGAGCACGAGCGCCTTCCGATCGACGACTTGGGCGACCCACAGCTCGACGAGGTGCTCGGCGACCAAGCCGACGACCTCCGGTTCGACGTGGAACTCGTCCGCGAGGCGGGCGACGAGCTGGACCTGCAGGCCTACCTCGACGGCAAGCAGACCCCGGTCTTCTTCGGCAGTGCGCTCAGCAACTTCGGGGTGGGGGATATGTTCGACACGTTTGTCGAGATCGCCCCGCCGCCCCAGCCGCGTCCCACGGTGACCCGGGACGTTTCCCCCTACGAGGACGGCTTCACGGGCGTCGCCTTCAAGATTCAGGCGAACATGGACCCGAAGCACCACGACCGCATGGCGTTTGTGCGTGTCTG
>NZ_CAMTTF010000018.1 GCF_947077765.1 Salinibacter grassmerensis
GAGACCACCAGCAGCCGGCTCTCGGCGGCCGCGGAGACGACGGCCTCGACGGCGGAGGAGATGTCGGCCGGGACCGAGGAGCAGGCAGAGCAGACGACGGAGGTGGCGGCGGCCGTCGAGGAGATGTCCTCGACCGTGGCGTCCTCCTCCCAGCACGCCGAGCGGACCAACGAGAAGGCCCGGGAGGCGTCCGAGCTCGCGGAGAGGGGCGAGAAGGTGTTCAACCGGACCACCCAGGCGATGGAGCGCATCGTGGAGGTTGTCAACTCCTCCTCCAACAAGGTGTCGGCCCTCGGCGAGGCGAGCGCCGAGATCGGCGACATCGTTCAGGTCATCGAGGACATCGCCGACCAGACGAACCTGTTGGCCCTCAACGCCGCCATCGAGGCGCAGCGTGCCGGCGAGGAAGGAAAAGGCTTCGCCGTGGTGGCCGACGAGGTCCGCGAACTGGCCGAGCGGACCACCTCCGCCACCCAGGAAATCTCGGACGTGGTCGTGCAGATCCAGGAGCAGATCGACGAGGTCGTCGCCTCGATGGAGAAGGGCACCGACGAGGTCGAGAGTGGGCTCGCCCTCACGGAGGAGGCCTCCGATGCCCTCGACGAGATTACCGCGTCGATCGACGACATGGCGACGACGATCGACCAGATCGCGGCGGCCACTCAGGAGCAGTCGGCGACGACGACCCAGATTGCCGAGAGCGTTGAGTCGATCTCCGGCGTGGCGGACAGCGTGTCGGACTCGACGAACCAGTTGGCAGAGATGGCCGACGACATGTCCCG
>NZ_CAMTTF010000019.1 GCF_947077765.1 Salinibacter grassmerensis
CCCTCCCGAATCGCAAACCGAAGCCCCTCCTCCAGGGCCACCGGCTCAATCAAGCTCCCCTCAAACGTCGCGTTGTCCCCCGGCATCACCATCTCTACCCCCTCCTGCAACTCAATCGACCCGGTCACGTCCGTCGTCCGGAAGTAAAACTGCGGCTGATACCCGTCGAAGAACGGCGTGTGCCGCCCCCCCTCCTCCTTGCTCAGCACGTACACCTCACACTCAAACTCCTTGTGCGGCGTCACCGTCCCCGGCTCGGACAGCACCATCCCTCGCTTGATCTCCTCCTTCTCGATCCCGCGAAGCAGAATGCCGGCGTTGTCCCCCGCCTCCCCCTCCTCCAGGGTCTTGTTGAACATCTCAATGCCGGTGACCACCGAGTCCATCTTCTCCTCCTGCATCCCGACAATCTCAATCTCGTCCTGCAGCTCGATCCGGCCCCGCTCGATCCGGCCGGTCACCACCGTCCCCCGGCCCGTGATCGAAAAGATGTCCTCCACCGGCATCAAGAACGGCTTCTCCACGTCCCGCTCCGGCGTCGGAATGTACTCGTCGACCGCCGCCATCAGCTCCATGATCTTCTCCTCGTGCTCCTCGTTGGACTCGAGGGCCTGAAGCGCCGAGCCCCGCACCACCGGCACCTCGTCGCCGGGAAACTCGTACTCGGTCAGAAGCTCCCGGACCTCCATCTCCACCAGCTCCAGCAGCTCCGCGTCGTCGACCAGGTCGGTCTTGTTCATGAA